>JANXPQ010000052.1 GCA_025357235.1 Betaproteobacteria bacterium | reverse complement strand
AGGGAATGCTCGACGAGCAGCGGATTGCGCCACTCGACGAGCGAGCGCGCCAGCGCTCTCGTCAGCCCCAGCGCATCGTCGAGTCGATGTTGCCGGAAGCTGATTGATAGACGCACGACGGGCCCTCTGTGGGGGCGCCCGGCGCGGCGGTATTGCGATAGCGAAGCTTGGTGTGGAGCACGTAGCTGCCCGGCGGCAGCGAGAGGCGGGCCACCGTTACAACACCCGGATATATTGCTGACCGGTGCCGGCTTCACCGTCTCGAAGGCGCTCGTGGGGGCGAAGGCAATTTCACCCGGCCCTGCTCGGAAACGCTGCCGCCGGGGATGCAACCGCGGGAGAGCCGCGGGGTCTGAGTGACAGCTCGTCGAGCACCGCGTTGATCTGCGCGCCCACCAGCAGGAACATGGCGGAGATCCACATCCAGAGCAGCATGACGATGGCGCCACCGATGGCGCCGTAGGTCTTGTTGTACTCGCCAAAGTGCGCGACGTAGAACGAGAAGCCCCAGGAAGCGAGCAGCCAGCCGCCCACAGCCACCAGCGACCCCGGCGTGAGGAGGCGGAACCTTTGCTTCACGTCGGGGAGCACCTGATAAAGGGTCGCCCAGACGAGCGTGATCAAGAGGCCGGCCACTGGAAGGCGCAACCACTGCACGACCCGCGCGACCGGTCCGCCGAAGGCGCTGGCGACAGGTCCGGCGACGACGCCGACCAAGGCGGCAAGAAGGACGAGCGAACCTCCGCCCAGCGTGGTCCCGATGGCGATGGCCCGCGTCTTCCAGAACGGGCGGCTGTCATGGACATGATGGAGGGCGTTGAGGCCATCCATCAGGGAGACGATGCCCCCTGACGCGGACCAGATGGCGCCGACGAACCCGACGGTGAGGAGCCCGAGATTGTGCCCTCGGTTGATGTCCCGGATCTGCTGCGCGATGATCCGGCTCGCGTCCTCGGGCGCCACCTGGCTGACTTCGCGGATGAACTGCTCCACCTGGTGCGGCTGCAGGGCCACCCCGGTGAGGGTGACCAGGAAGAGCAGGAAGGGAAAGAGGGCGAGCACGCCGTAAAAGGTCAGCGCGGCTGCCACGTCCATCAGCTTATCCTTGAGAATCCGATCCTTCAGAGCGCGGAAGAAGTCTTTCAAGTCATTCCCTTGCATTGTCACGGGTCTCTCCCCTCTCTTCATTCAATATGCAGCGCCTGCCTGCAAAGCGCATTCGCGAGCGGTGTATCGAGATCCGGCGAGCGCTCGCCTGGAGGGCTGGTTCAGGTCGCGGACCGCCCTGCTGCCTCCAGGTTCTGGGGAAGCGCGTGGATTACGGCGGCAGGCCGAGGCGGTGCAGCAGTTCAGCAACGCGGGGATCCGCCCGCATCTCGTCGAACCGGGGATCTCCTTTGAGCCAACGCACCCAAGGATCACGGTCGCCGACGGCGTTGTTCAACCAGGCGATTGCCTGATCCGTCTGGCGCAGACCGGCGTAAACAGCGGCCACCTGGTAAGCCGAGGTATAGCCCCTCCCCGTGTTCTGCTGCAGTTGCCGCAGCAGTCGCTCGGCCTCCTGGGCTTGGCCCGCCACCGCGTAGACGTGTGCGAGCGATGCCAAGCCCACCGAAGAGCCCGGATCGCCTTTCAGAGTGCTTTGGAATTCTTCGATCGCCTCTGCAAGCCGGGCCTGTTGCTCATAGAGCAGCCCCAGAGTGGCGTGGACCGCGGAAAAATTCGGGTCGAGCTGCAAAGCCTTCCGCGCCAGCTCCATTCCCCGGTCGTAGCGCCGCGCGAGGTAAAGGATCTGTGCTCCTGCTCCGAACGAGCCCGGCCAGAGCGGGTCGAGGTCGCGCTTCCGCTGGTTCTCCTTCAGCGCCTCGTCGTGGCGACCTTCGATCAATAGAAGCTGGGAATAGCCATGGTGGGCATCGGAAGAGTCGGGCTGAGCTCGATGGCCCGCCTGAATTCCTTTTCAGCAGCGGAGTAATTCAATTCCTGGAAGTCGAAGTAGCCTTGCTGGACGTGCGCCTCGGCCAACGATGGATTGAGCTCGAGCGCCTTGAGCGTGGCTTCCTTTTCCCTGGGGATCGCTTCCTTTGGTGAAAGCCCGCCATAGAAGGTGAGCAACCCATAAGCGCTGGCGATCCCCACATAGGCGAGCGCGTAGCCAGGTTCTTTCTGTATCGACTGCTTGAAGTATTCGAGGCTTTTCTTCAGAGCCTCGACGTTCCTCTGGTCGGCATAGAAGCGGCCCTTGAGGTAAGCGTCGTGGGCCTCGGGGTCGTGGACCTCGGGGCTGGCGGTACCCTGCCGCAGCTTCTCGCCCGGCATCAGCCGCACCTTGAGCGCATCCACCACGGCGCGTGAGATCTCCTCCTGGATCGCGAACACGCCGGTGAGCTCGCGGTCGAAGGTTTTCGACCAGACATGATAGCCGTCGGCCGCGCTGACGAGCTGCGCGGTGATGCGCACGCGGTTCCCCTCCTTGCGAATGCTGCCCTCGAGGATGTGCGCGACCGCGAGCTTCTCGCCGATGCTGCGCAGATCTTCGCTCTTGCCCTTGAAGGAAAACGACGAGGTGCGGCCGGCCACGTGCAGACCGTCGATCTGCGCGAGCGCGTCGAGGATCTCCTCGGCCACGCCATCGGAGAAATACTCCTGGTCCTTGCCGGGGCTCATGTCGGCGAAGGGCAAGACCGCGATCGAGGGCCTGGCCCTGCTCGCAACGCCTGCCCGCCCAGGCAAGACGAAGAACCAGAGGAGCCCGGGGAGCGCCGCGAGGAGGCCGATTCCAACCAGCACCAGCGCGAGGCGCGTGCCGCGCAGCGACGGCGACGGCGGCGCCTTCTCGATACGGCCGGCCCGGACGTCGAAGATCCAGGCAAGGCCGACGACGAGGGGGAAGCCGGCCGCGAGTGCCACCACGAGGTACGACAACACCGCGTCGGGCCAGTGCAGCCCGTGCATGACCGGCTCGACGATCTGCAGCACGGCGAAAGCGGCGATGCCGTAACCGATCAGGGCCCGGAAGACGCGACGATGTTGCAGCTCCGCGACCAGCGGCAATGAATCCTCCGGGCCAGCCGGATAAACCTAGCACGCCGAGGTCGCGCATTTGGCTTCCGGCGGGTAGCGACGAGGCAAGGGCAGCCGGGTGGCCGCGATCTCCAGTCACTACCTCCTTCGCGAGAACAGGTGGATGACCGCCACAAAGAGGGCGGCACCGATGATCGCCCACAGGATCGGGAACGGGTGTCGATCGATCGTGACCGCGAATCCCTCCGGGAGCCTGAGCGATCGGGCAACCCAAGGTCCGAGGAGGGCCCCGATGAAGCCGAGGGCGATCGAGACGATCAACCCGCCGCGAGCGCCGCCAGCGATCGCCTTTCCAATGGCCCCACAGACGCCGGCGATCACGATGAGCAGGACCAGGTCCGGCAACGACAATGTCATGGCAACTCCTCTCGAAGCAGGTACCTCTCCCGAATCAATCGAAGGCAATAGATCAAGCGAACGGCGATGTCGAGCGATCTGCCTCGCCGATGATGGACCGTGTCGACGAGGGTCAGAACCGGAAGCAGCCGCGAAGCGCACCAGGCGCGCCAGCGCAACGCTGATAGAAGGTAACTGCTCCGATTCCTTGCGACCCGTCGAAGGTATAGTTGCTCACCTGGAAATAAAGATCGCTTTGGCTGCCGATCCGGCCATCCGCACCCTGGGGACATGCCGAATTCCAGGCGCCAACGAAACCGTAGGGAACCAGCGCACCGGTCGCGTGGTACAGCTTGCCCGTCTGGAGGGGCTGCGACTGCTCGCCGACGAAGTACGCCTGCGCGAAGCGCTGGCTGCTGTTCCGCGACTGGACGTACAAACCGATGCCGATAGCCTGGTTCGAAGGGCTGAGTCCCCAGTTCGGAATGACCTGTCCCATCCTGCTCGAAAACGTCTCCGAGCCTGGATGGACCGGGTCGGCGGGGTCCCCCTCGATATAGAGGGTGCCGGGCAAGGCGCACGGGGTGAGGTCCCCGAGGATTCCGCCGACGAGGACAGGACCGGCGTCGGAAGCCTGCACGTCGGGCTCCAGGCCGACGGTTGCGTTGACACATCCCGCGACGGCGTTACCGCCCGCACAGGTCGATTGGAACACCGCGGTGAATCGATTCACCGCGCCGCCGTCGCGCTCCACCGCAACGACGTCGAACGAGCTGCTCGCGTCCGGGCAATCGATCGCACCCGATTGGAAGGAGAGCCCTGCGTCTTTGGCATAGTGCCCGACCGCGAGCGGGGCGGCGGGATCCGTCAACCTCACCCACCGTTCGCTGGGCAATCCGGCATCGACAGGGAACCGCCAGTCGATCAAGACCGCATTTGGCGAGGTGGCGTCACCAGAGGCTAGCGACCACGCGCCGCCGCGGCGCAGATCGATGAGCTCTTCGTAATGGTTGGCGACGAGGCCGGTCGCGAACCAGAGCGAGTTTGGCGCCGTGCACGGCGCGAGATCGACTGCCGCATCTTTCAAGACCTGACCCGCATCGAGGGTGACCTGCGCCGGGCCGGAGGAGCCACACGCCGCCGCAGCGAGGCAGAGCAAAAAAATGGCAGCGTGGTGGCGCATGTCCATCCAAGAGCACGAAACAGCAGCGACGCCAACTCCTTCCGGGCTCCGGACGCTGCGGCATCTGGTCACCTTTGCGCGGAGGCGTGCACGCGCGCTAAGGTCCGCCGCGCATGCGGAGAAGATTTCCTGCTCTGACACTGCTCGTCGCTGCCTGCTCGTCGTCCCCGCCGTCGCCGCCGCCGCGGTTGACCGCGCCGACGAGCTTCGCCGCAGTCATTGACGTTGCACCCAGCCTCTTGACCCTGCGTTGGGAACAGGTTCCCGGTGCGACCGGCTACCTCGTGTTTTTCAGCGCGCCCGGATATCAGGATACGCCGGTAGAGGTCGTCGGCACCGCGGGCGTCTTCCACTGGAATTCGGCCTTACCCGCCGGCCTGACCCTCAGCGTTGTTGCGCGCCGGAAGCTCGAATATTCACCGAGGTCGAACAGCATCCCGTTCACGACAGGCGGCTTTACACTCAAGGCGGGCAATCGCGCGGCTCACCTCCACTGGGACGCGGCAAGTCTTCCGAACGCCATCATCACCCGTATGTCGCCGACGGGCGAGACAGTCGTGCTCAGGGCGATGGGTGGCGAATTCGATGATACGGAGCTCGCGCCGGGCCTCGCATATGTGTGGTCCATGAACCTCAACGGGCCCGCGCTTGAGGTTCTGCCCCAATCGCTCAGCGACTACACCGCACCGCCCGCGCCGGGCGGGCTGACCGTTCAATACAGCGACTATGACCTGAACGCGTTCTTCCTTGAGTGGGCCCCTTCGCCCGGCGCGCACACCTACCTCGTTCGGACCGCGGCAGGAGTGACGCCGGTCTCGAGCCTGTCGTTGACGAACAACTGCGACGGCGCGCTGTCCTGCTCGTTCCAGGTCGCCGGCGTCACCAGCAACGGGGCGATTGGAGACTTCTCTGCGCCCCTCGCCGTCACCGCCGTTCCACCCGCGCCTGCTCCGCCGACGGTCGTTTCGGGTATCGCCCAAGTCGCGGTCACGCTTCCCGCGCTGCCGCCGAACACCGACCATTTCGTCCTGGAACAGACCACGCGCACCGGAACATCCTGGGCGCGGGTCGCGTCGGCGGTGCAAGGGAGCGTGGTCGTCCCGACGCCCGCCTGGGCCGAGGCGTTCTTCCGGGTAAGGGCGGTGACTGCCGACGGAATTCTATCGACTCCTTCACAGAACGCGTACGTGGTCGTGACGGGGCCGCCGGACTCGGCGAATCTCGCAGGGGCCGCGAGCGGCTCGGACGAGACCGAAGGCCAGCGGATCACCGTGCAGCGCGGAGGTCGGTTACTGGCCGTCGAAGTCGGCGTCCTATCGAGTGGACCACTTTTCGCGGTCACCATCCTGTCGCGCGGAAAATCCTTCTCCAATGGTTTACACGTGACCCCCGCGTCATGGACTGGCTCCCTGAGCGCAGACTTCGAGACTGGCACGGTGATCGATCTGTACAGCCCGGTCTCGGCGGGAGAGACCATCGACGTCGTCGTCCGGGACGCGACGGTTGCGCTGAGCGACGCCGCGGGCACGGGCCGGCACCTGAAACACGGATCGCCGGACCCGGCGCACGACCTCGTCTACAAGCTCTTCGTGCAGCCCGACGACAGGATCTTCTCCCCCGCGGTGGTGGAGGTCTGGACCGGCCTTTCCGCAGCGAGGGTGAGCTGGACGGCGTCACCAGCAGCGATCCGGTATGACGTCTACGGCGCCGACGACGGAGCAGCGTCAGTCCTCCGGGGCAGCACGCACGAGAGGTGGTTCGAAGACCCGATTCCTCTTGGCAGCAACCGGACGTATTCGGTGACTGCGGTCGGCGGGACTTCGAGCGCGTCAGCAACCGCGGGCTTCAGCGTGCGGATCGGCAGCGTCGTCAGCGCCGCGGAAAACCTCGGCGATGCCCCCGCAGCGCAGGCGTCGCTCTGCGCGGGCGAGGTGCGGTCCCAGACGTTCGTCAGCGCGGTGAACGGGACGCTCGACGGACTCGAGCTCCGCGTCGACGGGACCAGCGGCACGTTCACCCTCGAGCTGCGCGATGGCCAGGGCAAGCTGCTCGCGTCGGTACCGAAGCAGCTTGCCACCGACCCGGAGCAGTTGTTGCCGCTCGACACGATTGTAATGGGCCCAGGGTACGTGGACTTCTCCTCGTTCGGGATCGTCATGCACACGGGCGATTCATTCGAGCTCAGCGCGTCCATGCAACCGATGTACGCCGGAGCGTGCACCACGTTGCGGGACACGACGGACGTGTATGCCGGCGGAGTGGAGAAGCTCAACGGTGTCGCGATTCCCGATCGGGACCTCGCCTTCCGCGTGATCGCCCACTGAAATCGGGTTCCGCGATCCTGCGCGCGCGGCCCGGCGGAATGCACAAGCCCACACAGGGGTAGACTTGACGCTGAGGGCGGCGTGCTCGACGCTGCGCGGATGCGCCTGTGCCCGAAATGCAAGTCACCCACGCTCGCGCCCTTCGGCGCCATCCGCGGCGGCGGCGATCCCGACGCCATTCCGCCTTCGCGTTGCGAGCACTGCAAGGGCGTCTGGCTGCCGCACGAAGCCATCGAAGCGCACCTGCCGCCGGACGCCAGCGACTCCGCCATCTCCGCCGACCCGCGGGCCGACGCGCTGCCCGGCTTCTGCCCCCGCTGCCGCGGCTTGCTGGCGCGGGCGCGGGTGGAGAGCGATCACCCTTTCCACCTTGGGCGTTGCCCCGTGTGCCGCGGCGTCTGGTTCGACGCAGGCGAATGGGCCGCGGTGGCGAGCACGGAGTGGCTGCTCCACCTCGACGATCTCTGGGACCCGGTCTGGCGCAAGCGCGTCCGCGACCACCGCGCCGAGAATCGCCACCTGGAGACCGTCCAACACGCGCTGGGCGCCGACGCCTACGCCAAGGTGATGGCGGCGATCGAGGCTTTGCGGGAACACCCGAATCGCTCCCTCGGGCTCTCGTTCATCATCGAGGAACTGCGGGGGCCGTAGCAGGGTCGTTCTGGATCACGCGACCTTGATGGTGATCCCGGTCGCGACCAGCGTGGCCGTGAAGGTCGCCAGCGGCGCAATCGCCGGCCCCTTGAGCACGACTCCGTCGATCGAATACTCCGAGCCGTGGCAGGGGCAGAGGAGCCGCCCGGCGCCCGCGTCGTAGCCCACCAGGCAGTGCGCATGCGTGCAGACGGCGGTGAAGGCCGCGGCTTGCGTAGCGCCGGTGCGGACCACGAGATAGTCGGCGCCGGTGCTGGCGCTGACCACCGCGGCGCCGCCCACCGACTGCAGCTTGGGGAACTGCGAGAAGAGCAATGTGGCCTCTCCGTTCTGCACGGTGACCGTTCCGTCGATGGGCGTGCCCGAGTTTCCTCCGCATCCGCTCAGGACCGCAGGCAGCGCTCCCAGGCCCACCGCCGCAGGGACCAGCACCAGAAACCGCCGCCGTGTGAACTCGTCCATGAAACGCTCCAGGGGTAATCAGAAGCCGAGATAGGTAATGACGTCGGCGATCTCCTGATCGCTGATCGATTCTGCCGGGTAGAGCGGCATGATGCCGCCGATGTTGAAAAACTTTCCGTGCCGAACCTTCTCGACGGCCACCTGGCGCGCAATGCCGGGAAAGACGCGCTGCGTGTCCTCGGGGATGATACTGGCCTTGCTGGTCAGGCGGCCGTTTCCGGTGTGCGGATCTCCATGGCAGCGGCGGCACGACCGATCGTAGACGTCCTTGCCGTGCGCCGTGTCGCCGGTGAGGTTCGTCAGCCCCGTGACGTTCTTCACCACCGTGAGCGGCAGCGCGGGCGCGGACGGGTCGGCGCTGTTGGCGGCGAGATATTCGTAGAGCTCGCGGGCGTTGTCCGAATCGGCCGCGAGGGCCCGGCCCCCCATGAACTCGGTCATGCAATAGTTGATGGCGTCGAGCAGGGTCGTCTCGTATCCGCCCCACCAGGTCTGGCGATGCACGACATCGTAGAGGTTGAAGCCGGGATCGTTGCGGGCCGCGGGCGACTTCGCGACCTGGTGGCAGGTGGAGCAGGAAAAAGCATTGAAGGGGCTGGTCGAGAGCGCGGCATTGGAGAACTGGCGCTCGCCCAGCGTCGCGGCCGGCACCGTCTGCGTTCCCCCGCAGCCGAGCAGGATCAGCGCCGCGGCGAGCGCTGCTCTCACGGCCCCACCACGAACGACGACCAGGGCTGCGGTTGCAGGTAAGGGCCCTGGTTGATGTCGCCCTTGAAGAAGAAGGCCCGCTCGATGCTCAAGGTGAGCGTCTGGCCCTGCCGGCCGGCCATCGCCTTCTTCCAGACGGCGGCGTCGGGCGTGAAGGAGGTCACCGAGAGCATGGCGCTGTACACGGGCGCCGTCTCCCCGGCGTGCCAGAGCCGGAAGAGATAGTTCTCGGCGGTGATGGCGGCGCAGTGGGCCTCTGCCGATCGGACCACCAGCGCCAACGCCGACTCGAGCGCGCTGGACCAGGCCGGTTGCCCCTCCTGCAGCTGGCGGCAGCCGAAGCGCACTCCGCGCTCGCGGTGCAGCGCGCATGTGGGGTGGACGGCCGAGAAGCTGAACGTCGGAGGCTGGACCGGATCGAGCTTCGTTCCGGGGGCCGGAGCCGAGAGCAGGGGCGAACGGCAAGCATCGGCGACCGTGATCATGGCGCTGTCCGCCTCGACGAACTTGGTATAATTCTCGTCGCTGGTGATCGCGCCGGCATCGGCGCTTTCGCAATTGACGATGTATTCGTCCGCCCCCGAAGCGGCGGCCGTCTTCGAGCCGCAGGCGGAGATCGCCAATGCGAGCAGCGACGGTCCGATGAACGATACGGCAGCTTTCATCTTGCACCTCATGGGACGAGCGCCATGCCGTCGGGAAAGACCCCGAGAGGCGCCGACGAAATGGTGGTCATCGCCTGCAGATCGAGGAAGGCGAACGACCCCGGCCCGATATGATCGCCCTCGCAGACGAGGTAGCCATTCTTCCCGTCGGCGGACAGGTTGAGGATGTGCGCGTTGAAGCAGTCCGCCTGGGTGAAGGCGATCTGTCCCGTCTCGGAAGGAGCCTGTCCGGGCCCTCCGGATCGATAGGCGTGCACCTTGTCGCCGCACTTCCCCTGCTCGGGAGTGTAGACGAGGTAGCCGGGCGAGCCCCCGGGCGGCGGAGCAAACGCCGAGAAGAGAGCGCGTCCGCACAGATTCACCGTCCGGTTCGCATCGAAGCTTTTGGCGCTGGGGTCGTAGACGTTGACGCTCCCTCCACCCGTGGTGCCGCCCCCCGGCCCCAGGCTCGAGACCCAGACCGCCCCGTCGGGAGCGACGCTGAGCGCATACGGGCAATGGCTGCAGGTGGGAGTCTCGCTGGAGTTCGGCAGCAAGACCCGCTGCACCGCAAGGGCCGGGCTCGAGACGTCCACCACCGCGATCTCGTCGGTGAGGCAGGTGGTGTAGAGCGTGCGGGAATCGGGGGAGAGCCGCGCGCCGTGGGCGGCCGGACAGATCGGCACCTTGGCCGTCACGTTCATGGTCGCGGTGTCGATGACTACCAAATTCGAATCGCCCTGCCTCAAGTCTCCCGCCTGGGCGCCCTTGCCGAGCTTCACCAGGTCGTAGTGGGTCACGTAGAGCGTCTTGCCGTCGGGCGTGATGGCCAGGTCGCCCGGATTCGGATCGACCTGCGCGAACGAAGCCAGGGATCCATCGCTGGTCCGGAGCTTGAGGACGAAGCCCGGGATGATTCCGGTCCCATGGGAGCCGTGGGGACCCGACCCGGAGCCGACCACCGCCTCGCTCAGGTTGAGGTAGACGTACTGGCCGGCCGGGTCCGGCGTGATGTGGTGCGGACCTTCCAACTCCACCGGGTTGAAGCCGACCGGGATCGACCACTTCACGGTCCGCGTCACCGGATCCACCGCCGAGAGCAGGTCGCTGCCATTGTCGGTGGTGAGGAAGAGGCCGTGCAGCGGCCCCGGCGGCGTCGGATCCGACTTGAAGGCGGCCATGGTGAAGGTGGGCTTGTCGGTCTTGCTGCAGGCGAGCCCTGCGCTGATGCCGAAGGTGGCCAGGATGAGGAGGCGATGCGCGAGGCTGTTCATGAGCGACTCCGTCTCGAGAGCGAGAAGGCCAAGAGCGTCAGGAGCGCCCAGCCGTCGCCGCCCACGCTGGCACAATGCGCTCCACCTTTCGATGGAGGCGGTGAGCCACCGTCCACTGCCACACCCGCGTCGGACGGGGGCGTGAGGCCCAAAACTTGTTGAATGCGTTGCCAGTGCGCGCTGCAAGCGGCCGGCACCGGCGCGCAGGTGAGGGGCCCCAGGATCTCCGAGAACTTCATCAGCGGCTGGAAGGTCTTCCCTCCGTCGTCGCTGGTGCCGACGCTGAAGTTGTCGAGGAACCCATCGGCGCAGGCGAAGATCCGCGCCGTGCCCGGCCGCTGCCCGAGGCAACGCAGGCGCGGTCCGGCGCGCTTGACGAACTGGGTCGCGCCGGGCGCGCGCACATGCAGGC
>JANXPQ010000544.1 GCA_025357235.1 Betaproteobacteria bacterium | reverse complement strand
GGGGACAACCCCGCGATCAACCGCAACAGCGTGCTCTTGCCACAGCCCGACGGGCCGACAATGGTGACGAATTCGCCCTGGTGGACGGTCAGGTCGATCGGTTCGAGCGCGCGGGTGCCATTCGCGTAAGTCTTGCTGGCGCCGCGGATGTCGACAGCGGCGGGGGAAGTGTCGGGGGAAGTCACGCTGCGATTCTAGCAGCGCCGCTCCATTTTCAGCCCGGAAATCAAACTCTCGTTCAAGGCGCTCACCGCAGAGGACACGGATGACGCAGAGGAAAAACAAGTTCGAGGAATGGGATGTCGGAATTGACTGCGGTGGATGTGCACCTTCAGCCTCATGGGAACAAACCAGTTGCCGATGCGTAATTTTGACGAGAGAAATCCATCCGCCCGCCCTTCCTCTGCGTCCTAAAAGGGTACTCCGAGGTGCTACGCACCTAGGGTATCCGCGTCCTCTGCGGTGAGCGCGAGAATGTTTTACTTGCGAGTGTCGATGGAAGGAAATGCGTCGGCGACGGACTCGATCTGGCCGGCGCGTGGCGCAGTGTAGCCGGGCAGGCCGGCGATGAGGTCGAGGAAGGCTTGTCCGCGTATCAGTTCGATCAACTCCTTCGATTCCGGCAGATCGAGCGATTCGGCGCGGCAGATCAGGAAGTAGCGCTCCTTGGCCATCGGCAGGAAGTCGAGCGCGAACTGGCGCGCGGCCGGTTCCACGCCGAAGCCCGCGTCGGCCATGCCGCTGGCGACATAGGCTGCGATCGCGGCATGCGTGAATTCCTCGGTCTGGTAGCCGTCGAGACGCTGAAGGTCGACGCCGGCTTCTTCCAGCAGTTGATCGATCAGCAGGCGGGTACCGGAGCCGCGCTGCCGGTTGATGAATGCCACGCCCGGACGGCCGAGGTCGGCGAAGCTGCGGATGTTCTTCGGATTGCCCTTGGCCAGGAACAGACCCTGGGTGCGGGTCACGAGGTGAATCAGTTTCTGCTCGGGCAGCAGCCATTTCGCATACTGCGCGAGTGCTTGCTCACCCAGCTTGCCTTCCGGGACATGGAAGCCGCCGAAATTGCAGGCGCCCCGCGCGACAGAGGCGAGCGATTCCTGTGTGCCCAGATAACGCAGGTCGAGCTGGATCAGCGAATGCGCCCGCAGCAGCTCCGGCAGCTTGGCGACGGCAAAGCCATGACTGGCGTGAATGCGCAATGTTGACCGGGCCGTCGTGACGAGTTTGCTGATCTCCAGATTGAGCTCCGAGGCGAGGCTTTCCAGTTGCGGGGCGAGGCGGGCGTTGATGCGTTGTTCCGCCCAGAGCAGCTTTTCCCCGAGGGGCGTCAGGGTCGTGCCGCGGCCGCGCTCAAGGTTGACCAGGGGACTGCCGAAAAACTCTGACCAGCGGCCGATCAGGTTCCAGGCATGGCGGTAGGAAAGGCCGGCTTTGGCGGCGGCGACCGTCAGTTTGCCGGCGTCATGAATGGCCTGCAGGACCGGGAAAAGCTGCTGATCGAGCTCCTCCCCGGCCTCGTTACTGACCAGCCAGGCCGGACGGACCAGAATCTTGCTCACCGACGCCTTTCATATGCACGAATGTTCATATTGTGTGATTACCCCCCAAGCGCTAGCTTTTGCCCCTCAAAGGATAGCACTGTCGTACAAATATGCAATTTCATGCATAAGATGCTGTCCAATATTTTGAGAAAACTTGTTGGACGTCCAGTCGGGAAGCCGAGGAGGCGTGGTGTCGGATCATGAGCAAGACCGGAATGCGGTCATCAGCCGCGTTCTCGAAGAACGAAAAGATCAGCCGGGCGCCTTGTTGCCGATTCTTCATGGCATCCAGGATGCGCTCGGCTATGTGCCTCGCGAGGCCATCGCGCAAATCGCGCACACGCTCAACCTGTCACGAGCGGAGATCCACGGCGTGGTGAGTTTCTATCATTACTTCCGCACCTCGCCGCCGGGACGGCACACGGTTTACGTCTGTCGCGCGGAGTCATGTCAATCCATGGGCGCCAACCATCTGGTAGAGCATGTCAAGGCGAAGCTCGGCGTCGACTTCCACGAAACCACGCGCGACGGCGCGTTTACGCTCGAGCCGATCTATTGCCTGGGAAACTGCGCCTGCTCGCCCGCGATGATGATCGATGACGAGGTTTATGGGCGGGTCACGCCTGAGCGTTTCGAGGAAGTGGTTGGCGGAATTGAGGGAGCGACATGAGCAGGAAGCAGGGTCTGCCGAAGCGCGGAAGAGGGTTCGGCGAAGCGCGGAGCAGGGGCCCGCTTGCGGGATGCGACCGCGGAGCCGAACATTGGGTGCGCCGAATGTTCTGCCGAACCCTGCGCGCGCCTACCGGGTCGGATCCCCACAAGTGGGGCCCCTCCTCCGCCGTGCGGCGCGCCCCAAACTTGTTTGGGGATCTGACCGCGGAGGTAGACATGGGCGGCCGGCAGCCCTGTGCGTCCGTCTCAGGTCGCATCCCCATCAAAAGCGATGTGGGCCCTGCTCCACCTCATCGGTCGCCCCATCGTTCTTTGATGGGGATGCGACCGGCCGCGATTGCCGCCAGTCACCGACCTAAAAACCTTTGCATGACCACGCAGGTTGCAGAGGTGACCGTTTGAGCACTCGCGTCTACATTCCCCGCGACTCTTCCGCGCTTTCACTGGGCGCTGAATCGGTTGCGAGCGCCGTCGCGGTCGAAGCCGCACGCCGCAAGGCGGACATCACCATCGTTCGCAATGGCTCGCGTGGCTTGTACTGGCTGGAGCCGATGGTCGAAGTCGAAACAGCACAAGGCCGGGTTGCCTATGGCCCGGTGACGACAAAGGACATCGCTGCGCTGTTCGATGCCGACTTTCTGAAGGGCAGCCGTCACGCGTTGTCCCTCGGCCTGACCGAAAAAATTCTCTTCTTGCAGAAACAGGAACGCCTGACTTTCGCGCGCGTCGGCATCACCGATCCATTGTCGCTCGCGGATTACGCGGCGCACGACGGCTGGAAGGGTTTGCAAGCAGCGCTGGCGATGGACGGCGCGGCGGCCGTCAAGCAGGTGACCGATTCCGGATTGCGCGGCCGTGGCGGTGCAGCGTTTCCCGCCGGCATCAAATGGAAGACCGTGCTGGATACGTCCGGCGGCCAGAAGTATGTGGTGTGCAATGCAGACGAAGGCGATTCGGGGACCTACTCCGACCGCATGATCATGGAAGGCGATCCGTATGTGCTGATCGAAGGCATGATTATCGCCGGCATCGCTGTGGGCGCGAATCGCGGTTACATCTACGTCCGCTCGGAATATCCGCATTCCTGTCAGGTGCTCGCGGAGGCGATCGCACTTGCGAGAGCCGCCGGCTATCTCGGCCCCGATGTGCTGGGCAGCGGCAAGGCGTTCGAACTCGAAGTGCGCAAAGGCGCCGGAGCCTACATTTGCGGCGAGGAAACGTCGCTGCTGGAAAGCCTCGAAGGCAAGCGCGGCATGGTGCGCTACAAGCCGCCGTTGCCGGCGATTGCCGGATTGTTCGGCAAGCCGACGATCATCAACAACGTCATCACGCTGGCATCGGTGCCGATCATTTTCGCGAACGGTGCCGCGCACTATCGCGATTTCGGCATGGGCAAATCGCGCGGCACGCTGCCGATCCAGCTCGCCGGCAATCTCAAATATTGCGGCCTGGTGGAAAAGGCGTTCGGCGTGACGTTGCGCGAATTGCTCTACGACTACGGCGGTGGCTCGGCGAGCGGCCGTCCGATCCGCGCGGTGCAAGTCGGCGGTCCGCTGGGCGCCTATCTGCCGGAACAGCAATTCGATACACCGCTGGATTACGAAGCCTTCATGGCGATCGGCGCGATGGTCGGCCATGGCGGCATCGTCGCTTTCGACGACACCGTGGATATGGCCGGGATGGCGCGCTATGCGATGGAATTCTGCGCCATCGAATCCTGCGGCAAGTGCACGCCCTGTCGCATCGGTTCGACCCGCGGGGTCGAAGTCATCGACCATATCGTCGCCGGCAGCGAGCGTGAAAAAAACATAGCGTTGCTCGAGGACCTTTGTGACACCATGATCAACGGTTCGCTATGCGCGCTGGGCGGCATGACGCCGTTCCCCGTGCAGAGCGCGCTGAAGTATTTCCCGAACGATTTTCGCGCTGCGCCCAAACGCAAGGTTGCGTGAGCGAAGCAGGCGAGCTTAGGAGACCACTATGAACCTGGATCCCTCCCCCGATTACGGCACCCCGAAGCGGGTATCCGAAAAACTCGTCACACTGGAGATCGACGGCGTCGAAGTCTCGGTGCCGGAAGGCACTTCCGTGATGAGCGCGGCCATCGATGCCGGCGTGCGCGTTCCCAAGCTGTGCGCCACCGACAGCCTCGAAGCATTCGGATCCTGCCGCCTCTGCCTGGTCGAGATCGAAGGCCGCAAAGGCTATCCCGCTTCCTGTACCACCACGGTTGCGCCCGGCATGAAGGTGCGCACGCAAACGCCGAAGCTCGCTGACCTGCGGCGCGGCGTGATGGAGTTGTACATTTCCGACCATCCGCTCGACTGCCTGACCTGTTCGGCGAACGGCAACTGCGAATTGCAGGACATGGCCGGCGTTGTCGGCCTGCGCGAAGTGCGTTATGGCTACGAAGGCGAGAACCACCTTAAGGCCGAGAAGGACAACTCCAATCCCTATTTCAGTTTCGATCCGAGCAAGTGCATCGTCTGCTCGCGTTGCGTGCGCGCCTGCGAGGAAGTGCAGGGCACGTTCGCACTGACCATCGATGGCCGCGGCTTCGCTTCCATGGTCGCTGCGAGCGAAAACCAGCCGTTCATGGAATCTGAATGTGTTTCCTGCGGCGCCTGCGTGCAGGCCTGCCCGACCGCGACCCTGATGGAAAAGTCCGTCATCGAAATGGGACAGGCGGACCACAGCGTCACCACCACCTGCGCCTATTGCGGCGTGGGCTGTTCCTTCCGCGCGGAAATGAAAGGTTCGGAAGTCGTGCGCATGATTCCGAACAAGGAGGGCAAGGCCAACCGCGGGCACTCCTGCGTCAAGGGACGCTTTGCATTCGGCTATGCCACACATCCGGACCGCATCAAGAAGCCGATGATCCGAAGCAAAATCACCGATCCCTGGCGCGAAGTGTCCTGGGATGAAGCGATCGGCTACGCCGCTTCGGAGTTCAGGCGCATCCAGGCGAAATACGGCCGCGGCTCGATCGGCGGCATCACGTCTTCACGTTGCACCAACGAAGAAACCTACCTGGTACAGAAGCTGGTGCGGGCTGCGTTCGGCAACAACAACGTCGATACCTGCGCGCGCGTCTGCCATTCTCCGACCGGCTACGGCCTGAAGGCCACGCTCGGCGAATCCGCCGGCACGCAGGATTTCGATTCGGTGATGAAATCCGATGTGATCATGGTCATCGGTGCGAATCCGACCGACGGCCATCCAGTGTTCGCGTCGCGCATGAAGCGCCGCCTGCGCGAAGGCGCGAAGCTGATCATCGCCGACCCGCGAACCATCGACATGGTGCGCACGCCGCACATCGAGGCTTCCTATCACCTGCAATTGCGCCCGGGAACCAATGTCGCGCTGATCAATTCGATCGCCCACGTGATCGTGACCGAGGGGCTGGTCAAGGAGGATTTCGTCGCGGCTCGCTGCGACGCCAGGGAATTTTCCAAATGGAAGGCATTCATTTCCGAATCGCGCAATTCGCCGGAAGAGATGGAAAAGACGACGGGCGTGCCGGCCGGCCAGGTTCGCGGCGCCGCGCGCCTGTATGCGACGGGCGGCAACGGGGCGATCTATTACGGACTGGGGGTCACGGAACACAGCCAGGGTTCGACCATGGTCATCGGCATCGCCAACATTGCCATGGCCACCGGCAACATCGGCCACGAAGGCGTGGGTGTGAATCCGCTGCGCGGCCAGAACAACGTGCAGGGTTCCTGCGACATGGGTTCGTTCCCGCATGAATTGCCGGGCTATCGCCACGTTTCCGACGACAAGACGCGCGCCCAGTTCGAACAGGAATGGGGCGTGAAGCTGGATAACGAGCCGGGCCTGCGCATTCCCAACATGTTCGATGCGTCGATCGACGGCAGTTTCAAGGGCCTGTACATCCAGGGCGAGGACATCGCCCAGTCGGACCCGGATACCCAGCACGTCACCCACGCGCTGGAAGCCCTGGAATGCATGGTCGTGCAGGACATCTTCCTGAACGAAACTGCGAAATTCGCGCACGTGTTCCTGCCCGGCTCTTCCTTCCTGGAGAAGAACGGCACCTTTACCAATGCCGAGCGACGCATCTCGCGCGTGCGCAAGGTCATGCCCGCGCTGGCCGGCAAGGAGGACTGGGAAGTCACCGTCGCGCTGTCCAACGCGCTCGGCTATCCGATGAATTACAAGCATCCTTCCGAAATCATGGACGAGATTGCGAAGCTCACGCCCACCTTCACCGGTGTGAGTTACGAGAAGATCGACGAACTGGAAAGCATCCAGTGGCCGTGCAATGACGCAGCGCCGGAGGGCACGCCGGTGATGCACGTGGAAGAATTCGTGCGCGGCAAAGGCCGTTTCATGGTTACCGAATATATCCCGACCGACGAACGCACCACAGGAAAATATCCGCTGATCCTCACCACCGGGCGCATCCTGTCGCAATACAACGTCGGCGCGCAGACCCGGCGCACGGCCAACAACATGTGGCATGACGAAGACAGGCTGGAAATCCATCCGCACGACGCCGAGCAGCGTGGCATCAAGAATAACGACTGGGTTGGCGTTATCAGCCGCGCCGGCGACACCGTCATGCGGGCGAAGATTACCGAGCGCATGCAACCAGGCGTGGTCTATACGACTTTCCACTTCCCTGAGTCCGGCGCGAACGTCATTACCACCGACAATTCCGACTGGGCGACCAATTGCCCCGAGTACAAGGTGACGGCAGTGCAGGTGTCGCTGGTTTCGCAACCTTCGACCTGGCAAAAGCATTTCCGCGAGTTCACCAATACCCAACTCGATCTGCTGCCTCAGCACGAAACCAGCAAGGCCTGAGCGAATGGCGCGGCGCGAGTTCGACGTGGCAAACGAAGTGTATCGCGCCGCGAAGGCCGTGCGGATCGACGAGAGTTCGGCCAGCGCGGTTGTCGAGCAGATCGCCGAAGAGGCGCCGATCGCGCTGGTCTACAACGGCGTGCCGCATGTCGTCGTGATGGCGTCGCCGGCTAACCTCGAAGACCTTGCCCTTGGATTCAGCCTCAGCGAAGCCGTGATCGAATCCGCAGCTGAACTCGGCGGCATCGAAATCGTGCCGGAGCAGACGGGTTATTCGATTTATCTCAGCATTCCGCCCGAACGGGTCGCGGTGATCGCGCAACGCCGGCGCAATATGACGGCCCGTACCGGCTGCGGCGTGTGCGGTGCTGAAACCATCGAGCAGGCGATGCGTGATGTGCCGAAGGTTGCGGGCGCGCAGCGCATAACGCGACAGGCAATGGCGAGCGCAATGAAACAACTGCCCGCGCTGCAAACGCTGAATGCGGCCACGGGTGCCACCCATGCGGCGGCCTGGGCAAATATCGACGGACAGTTGCGGCTGGTGCGAGAAGACGTGGGCCGTCACAACGCACTGGATAAACTCATTGGCGCCCTGTCTGCCGGCGGCATCGATACCGCACAAGGTTTCGCGGTGATTACCAGCCGCGCGAGTTACGAGATGGTGCAGAAAGCGGCGATGGCCGGCATCGGTTTGCTCGCCGCGGTGTCTGCGCCTACAGCGCTGGCAGTACGCATTGCGCGCGAATCAAGTGTGACGCTCGCCGGGTTTGTCCGCGGCGAGCGCTGCATGGTGTATGCCGACGAGGCGCATCGGCTGACCAAGAGCGAAGACTGGAAAGCATGAACATCGAACATCTGGTTCGCATGGCGAACGACATCGGCAATTTCTTCAAGGCGGAACCGGATCACGCGATCGCGGTGGACAGCGTGGCCCTGCATCTCAAGCGGTTCTGGGATCCGCGCATGCGCAAAGAGATCGTGGCGTATGTCGACGACGGCGGGGCGGAGTTGATGGAGTTGGTGCGCGAGGCGGTTCTCAAATTGCGCTAAACGGCGCAATTTGAAGAGGCGAGAGGAAAGAGAAAAGGTAAAAGAGGAAAGGTGAAAGTCAAGGACCGACTGCAGTCCTGAGCACTAGGTCCTATCTTTCCTCTTTTACCTTGTCCTCTCCTCTCTCACGCAGTTTGCGCTTGCCTTTTCTCCGCCTGCTCGCCGACCCCCAGCACCGCAATCAACGACAGTGCTTGAAACGCGCCGATGCCGATGAATACCCAGCTGGGATGGTGCGCGTCCATGAGCATGCCGAACATCAGCGGCGCGCCGGAGAGGCCGATGTCGAGTCCGGAGTAGACGACGCCGTAAACCCGGCCGGTTGCGTTCTTCGGCGCTGCGGCGCGTACCAGCAGGTCGCGCGAGGGACCGGCAACGCCGGATCCGAATCCAATCAAACCTAGCAGAACGATGACCGCCGCGACTGGCGGCACGGCACTGGCGACCAATACGGACACCGCGCCCGCACCGGCAAAGGCAATCGCGATCACCTTGTCGTGCTGCTGGACCTTCGCCGCCAGGAAACCGCCGACGATGATGCCGCCAGCACTGGCCAGCATGTAGGCCGTGATGCAGGCCGTCGCATACGTCAGGGGAATCTCGTACAGCTCGCGCAGCGCGGTGGCGGCGAAACTCTGGATGCCGCCGAAGGAAATCGACGAGATGAAGAAGAAGGCGAAGCACATCCACACCGCCGGCACCTTCATGAAACCCAGTATCCCGCCGCCGGCTTCTTTTTTCTTCGCCGATTCCGCTACCGCGTCGCCGACTTCGCGCGGATTGAGCAGATCGCGGAACGCGATCAGGACCATCAACACGGTGAAAGCCAGCGCCGAGGCAGCCAGCAACGCGACGCGCCAGCTTGCGAGGGTCGCGATGCCGGCAAGAAATACGGGCGCAATCGCCCAGCCGAGCGTACCCGTCAGACCGTGCACGCTGAAGGCGTGGCCAAGGCGCGGGACGCTGACGCGCCGATTGAGCAAGGTAAAGTCTGCGGGATGGAATACGCAGTTACCCAGGCCGGCCACGCCGGCGAACAGAATCAGCATCGGATAGTTCTGGCTGGAAGCCAAGCCGAGCGCCGAAATGCCGAGCAGGGCGATGCCGCCGAACAATACCCGCAGAGCGCCGAAGCGATCCACGACGAATCCGGCGAGCGCCTGGCCGACGCCGGACACGATGAAAAATACGCTCATCAGCAAGCCGAGTTCCGCATAGCTGACGCCAAAGGCATCCTTCAGCCAGGGGAACAGCGGGGCGAGCGAGAGATGGAAAAAATGCGACGTGCCGTGGGCCAGGCCGACCAGGCTGATGACCTGGGCGTCGCGGCGGAAGGAATCGACAGTTGCGGTAGTCATGTGACGAGCGGGAAAGAGCGGGATTCGAAACATAGCGCAACATGGCCGCCACGGCAAACCCGCCGGCCGGGGCGTTTGTTTCAGAATGATTTATTTCCCGGCGAATTGGGCATAATCCACAACACTTCGCAAAGATGCCGAGCCCATCCATGCCCGTCGCCGCAACACGCAAACCGAAGCCTGCCGCAAGCCGCAAGCGGGATGCCGATCACAGCCTGACCGACCAGGCCTACGCGAAGCTGGAGGAGTTGATCGTCACGCTGCAACTGGCGCCGGGAGAAATCGTGTCGGAGGCCGCGCTTAGCGGCCAACTGCGCATAGGCCGGACCCCGATTCGCGAGGCGCTGCACCGGCTCGCGCGGGAGCGCCTCGTGAACATCCTGCCGCGGCGCGGCATCACCGTATCAGAGATCAACGTGGGCGCGCAGCTTCGGCTGCTGGAAGTGCGGCGCGAGATCGAGCGCCTGGTGGCGCGCTCCGCGGCACGGCGTGCCGGCGATGCCGAGCGCACGCAATTCGCCGATCTGGGCAAGGCCTTCGAAGCCGCGGCGCGCACCGACGATGCGACCGCTTTCATGCGCACCGACCGCGCATTCAACGACCTTTGCCTGGTGGCGGCCCACAATGAATACGCGGCCAGCACGATGACGCTGATGAACTCGCTGTCGCGGCGGTTCTGGTTCATCCATTACCAGCAGGCGGCCGACATGCCGCTTGCCGCCAAACTGCATGCCGCGGTCGCCCGTTCGATAGCCAAGGGCGACACCAAAGCCGCTGGCGCGGCGTCGGACAAGCTGCTCGACTACATAGAGGAATTCACCCGTTCCACGGTGGAAGCTGCGTGATGCCGGCTTGACTCGCCGTAGCCGGCGAGTGTAGTGTCACATATCACTGATATATCAGGGACCGGTCACCGGGAGCCAGCCATGAATAGCGGAATCCTCACACCGAAGCAGGCGGCATTCCGCGACGAGTACCGGCGCAACATCGCGCCCTGGTACAACGGCTGGGGCCATCTGTTGTCGATCTTCGTTCCCGGCATCGCCGTCATCTGGTATTGCGTCGCGCATGTGCACGAACCGACGGCCTGGGAACTGCTGTTCGTGATTCCGGTGCTGGTGTTCTACAACTGGAACGAGTGGTGGTTGCACAAGAATGCGATGCATCGGCCCATCAAAGGGCTGAGCGGCATCCTGATTCCGGTCTATCACCGCCATACTCACCAGCATCACCAGTACTTCACCGCGCAGGTCATGACTTACGATACCAACCGCGAATGGCGCATCGTGCTGTTTCCGCCGTATGCGTTGATCGTGTTCATGGTCATGACTCTTCCGGCGGCGTTGGTACTCGGCTACCTGTGGTCGGCGAATGCGGGTTACATGCTGATGATGCTCACGCCGATCTATTATCTGAACTACGAGACTTTTCACCTGTGTTGTCACGTTCAGGACAACTGGTTCGTGCGCAATATCCCGCTGGTGAACACCATTCGCCGCCATCATGCCGCGCACCACAGCCAACCGATCATGATGGAACGCAACATGAACCTGACGTATCCTGTGGCCGACTGGTACATGGGCACCAGCGACCTGGACCGCGGGCTGCTCGGTCATCTGTTCAACGGTTACAGCACGCGGCATGTAAAAAAGGAATATGCGAGCGACCAGGGTGCCGAGCTTGACGGCCGCCTGACGACTTCGTGAAAATCGGAATTCCCTGAAAAGAAGATCCTCAAGGGGAAGGGAGGGTGGGCGCCTTAGTGCGCCCATTCGTTTTTTGTCGGGCAGAGGCCGCCGAATCCAAAGATAATGTCGGCCGTGGGAAATCGAGCGCCATGGATCTGCAGGAATTCACACTGACTACGTCGCAGAATTCGCCGCCGGCGAGATTGGGCCCCGCGCTGGAGGCGTTGTGGTATCTGCGCAGAGGCGATTGGGACCGCGCCCACGTCATCGTGCAGGCGCATGAGGATGACAAGTCATACGCCGTGATCCACGCACACCTGCATCGCATCGAAGGCGACCTGGCCAATGCGGGATACTGGTATCGCCGCGCCGGCAGGAAGACAACCGATGCGGCACTTGAAGAAGAATGGAAGGCCCTGGTGGAGCACTTCCTGTCGGAGAACGTTTCATGAGCAAGCTGGACATCCGCATCGAACCCGTAATGCAATCGGCACCGGCGGCATTGCCGGACCCGCTGGGTTTCGGGCGCTACTTCAGTTCGCGTATGTTCACGCAGTACTACACGACCGGAAGAGGGTGGCACGATGCGGTCATCGGGCCTTACCGTCCGCTGGCGCTCGATCCGGCCGCCCAGATTTTCCATTGCGGGCAGATGATTTTCGACGGGACCAAGGCGTACTCGCGTCCGGATGGCAACCTGAACCTTTTTCGAGTCGAGAATAACGCCGAGCGCTTCAACCTCTCCGCCGCGCGTTTGGCCATGCCGGAGGTGGAAGTCGACGCCCATGTTGAAGCGATTACGGAGCTGGTCAAGCTGGAACACGGCTGGGTGCCGAAGCAGGAAGGCGCTGCGCTCTACATTCGCCCCGTCATGATCGCGGTGGAAAGCACGCTGGAGGTCCGCGCCAGCCGCACCTTCCTGCATTACATTATCCTGAGTCCAGTTGAGCCGTATTTCGCCGGCGGATTCAAACCGGTGTCAGTGTTCGTGTCCGACGGTTACGTGCGTAGCGTGCGCGGCGGAACCGGCGAGGCGAAGACACCGGGCAACTATGCGGGCAGCCTGGCGGGAACTGAGGAGGCCATCGCGGCGGGCTATCAGCAGGTACTGTGGCTCGATGCTGTCGAGCGGCGTTACGTCGACGAAGTCGGCGCGATGAATATTGCCTTTGTTTACGACGGAAAAACCATCCGTACGCCGATGCTCTCCGGCGCAATCCTGCGCGGTGTGACTCGCGATTCCCTGCTGAAGCTGGCGCCCGACCTGGGTTATCCGGTCACGGAAGACCGTATCGATATCCACGAATTGATGCGCGATATCGAGTCCGGGAGAGTCACCGAAGCGTTCGGCATGGGTACCGGCGCGGTCATTGCCCCGGTCGGCAGCCTCGGCTTTCGCGGGCGAAACTACAAATTTGCGTCCGACGAACCCGGCGAGGTCGCGCGCAAGCTTTTCGAGGGACTGACCGACATCCAGTACGGGCGCGTCGCGGACCCGTACGGGTGGACGCGGATGATAGCGGTCGCCGCTGCCAGGCCCAGTCGCGCGACCGCACGGGCCTGATCGCAAGATTTTGCAGATTTTCCGGAAGGCCGCACTATCGCGATTCTGTTTGCTACCGATGCACCTTGGGTACGCGGCAGCGCCTGAGGATTCTTACTTCTTCTGCTGCAAGAGCGGCAATACCTTCTCCGCATAGTAAAACGGCTGCTTCGCGCCGCGGGTCTGGCTGCGCAGGA
>JANXPQ010000540.1 GCA_025357235.1 Betaproteobacteria bacterium | reverse complement strand
GCAGATTCGCGGCAAGCTGCTGGTCATCTGGGACGGCCTGCCGGCGCACCGTAGCCGGATCGTCAAGAACTACGTCGAATCGCTCGATGGGCACCTCGTCCTGGAACGATTGCCCGCCTACGCGCCGGAACTCAATCCGGTCGAGTACATCTGGGGCTACATGAAGCAGCGCGAGTTGGCCAATCTCTGTCTGCACACTATTGGCGAAGTAAGCACCTTCGCACGCAACCGACTCAAATCGATGCAACGCCGACCGCAGCTCATCACCGCGTTCTGGCAGCAGGCCGAATTGCCGATTTAACGTCATGTATTTACGTAAAGCTCAGTAAGTCCTGAATCCTGCTTTTATGCAATCATATCGGCAAACCTGACGACCTTCTCGATGGCTCTATCGCCCGCTTTCCAAACCATCCGCACCAACGGCGTCAACCTGCGCTGCGTCGTCGAAGGCGACGGGCCGCTGGTGCTCATGATCCACGGCTGGCCGGAGTCATGGTATTCGTGGCGGCATCAGATCGGCCCGGTGCGCGATGCCGGCTATCGCGTCGTCGTTCCGGACGTGCGCGGCTATGGCGGCAGCGATGCGCCACGCGCGATCGAAGCTTACGACATGGAAAGCCTGATCGGAGACGTGCTCGGCCTGATCGATCATTTCGGCGAACGGCAGGCGATCCTGTTCGGTCACGACTGGGGTGCGCCCATCGTCTGGAATACCACGGCATTGCATCCGGATCGCGTGCGCGCGGTGGCGGCGCTTTCCGTGCCCTACTCGCCGCGCGGCAAGATGTCTTCGATAGAACTCTGGCGGCAGATTTATGCCGGCCGCTTCTTCTACAGCTCTACTTCCAGGAGCCCGGGCTGGCCGAAGCCGAATTCGAAGCCGACATCCGCACCTCCTTGCGCAAGATCTATTACGCGGGATGTGGCGATTCACCGAAGGGCATGTTTCGCGCCGACAAGCTGCCCGACGCAAGGATGCTCGACGACCTTCCCGATCCGGCAACGTTGCCCGGATGGCTGACCGAACAGGACATCGACTATTACGTCTTGCAATTCCAGCAAAGCGGTTTCCGCGGACCGCTGAATCGCTATCGCAACCAGCAGCGCGACTGGGATCGCCTCACCGCCCTGAGCGGCGCCCGCATCACCAGGCCGGCCTGCTTCATCGCGGGCAGGCGCGACGGCGTCCTGAAGTTCGTGCCGAACTTCGACCTGGTGGAAAACATGAAACGCTGGACGGACGACCTGCGGGTGTGCGAAATCATCGACGGCGCGGGGCACTGGATACAGCAGGAGAGGCCGGGGGAAGTCACGAAGCTCTTGCTCGGGTTTCTCGCAACGTTAGGAACAGGACTCTGGACGCAGGACTCAGTACTTAGTTGAAAACAATGTGGAAACCAAGGCGGAAAATCGCTCTGCCCATTGCTGAGTCCCGAGTCCTACGTCCTGAGTCCTGCCTTTTCCCGCTACAATCCCTATTCACTATTCACCATTTACCATTCACCGGGTTTTCTGTCATGTCCGTCACCAAAACTGCAAGTGGTCTCGTAATTGAAGAACTCGTCGCGGGCGAGGGCGACGTTGCTGCCGCGGGCCAGCATGTCACGGTGCACTACACCGGCTGGCTCACGAACGGCAGCAAGTTCGATTCCAGCAAGGATCGCGATGACCCGTTCATGTTTGGACTGGGACAAGGCCAGGTCATCCGCGGATGGGACGAAGGCGTGCAAGGCATGAAAGTGGGCGGCAAGCGCAAGCTCACCATTCCGCCGGATCTCGGTTACGGCGCGCGCGGGGCTGGCGGCGTCATCCCGCCGAACGCGACATTGGTGTTCGAAGTGGAGTTGCTCGGGGTAGGTTGAAACCATCGCCCGCACGAAAAAGGCCTGCGTTTTCGCAGGCCTTTTTTCCTTTTGCGATGCTTTCGCTTCGACGACTATTTCAGTCGTTGTCCGAAGCTAACGGCATAGGCACCGGGCCGGGCCAGCAGCACGGGATCCTCGGAAGCGCCGATGCCGTCCGGCAATGCCAGCGGATTGAACATCGTTGCTTTCTGGACTTCGGCATCGTTCGCAACCGGTCCGGTCAGCGTAATTTCGCCGAGGTCGATCTGCGGCCGCTCGTCGGGCCATACGCTCGTCGGATCGGTGGTCGAATCGCCCTTCTTCGCCAATTGCGCGACCAGGCGGAACACTACCGGTCCGGCCGCGAGTCGCGCGGGAAGTTCTTCCATGAGGTAGTTCGGGCTCATGGCTTCAGCCGCCTTGTCGCTCAGCCTCTGGTCACCCTCCACCGGAATGATCTGGTAGCGGCCGTATTCCGACACGCCTTGTGCATTGGTGAACTTGAACGCGTTCACGCCGTAGAAAGGCAGCGTCGCAAAACTCGCGGCCGCGGGTTTCGGTGCAGTGACGAATTTCAATGCGGCGGGGTGGCTGCCGAGGAATTGTTCGATGGGGGTGGGCTTGGGCGCGTCGGGGCCGCTCGCCGCGACAGACGTCAGCAGGCCGAGAAAATCCTCGGGGGTCGCCACTGGAAATCCGTTGAAGGAAATCGCGACGATGTCGGTGAACGTGCCATCGGGAAGCGTAAAGCGGATGGCGATGCCGTGCGGGCTGGCGTTCGGATTTGCGTCCGGCAGGTTGGGCACGCCGGTGCCATTGGAAAAACGCACCATGACCGGCACGGTCACGGATTGCAGGTGCGGGGCTTTGCTGAGCGATGCTGCTATTTCGGTAGATGTAAATGTCCCGGTTGCCAATATGCCTTTGGCGTGATTGGCCCGGAAACCCGGGTGGGGCCCGCCCGACAACGCATTGAAGGAATCGACCAGTTTTTCGGAAAGGCTTTTTTCATCGGCAGCGAATGCGCCGGACGACGTGAATGACAGACAACAGGTTGCAGTCGCGAGCAGCGCCAGCGCCGCCCGCATGAATCCTTCGGCGCGGGTCAATCCATTGTTCCCATGGTCCATATCGTTCCCCTTGTGGTGGCGGCCACTTCCTGGCAGCAAACTCCGTTATAGGTAAATCGCCACGGGGGAGCCACTGCGTAAATCATGATTCCGGGTTCGGCAAAATCCTGAGCGTCGTGCCGGATGCCGAAATGCGCCGGTCATCCGATTGTAATCTCAGCCTTCTCCCGCAATCTGGGTGCGCACCCGCTGCCTGACCAGATCGACATTCTGGCGGAAGGCGTAAAGGTTGTCCGTGTAAGCGAGGGGGGTATTGATGCGGTTGACGGCACGCTCGATCTGGTCGAGCCGCTCAAGCAGTTCTTTCAACTTTTCCGGTGCTGATTTTTCGTCCAGCTCGAGCTCCACTTCCTTGAGTTTTGCGTACCAGCGGTAGATACGTGACCGTACGCGCCACCGATAGACCGTTGGAATGCTTCGCCCAAGCGGTATCAGCAGGGCCACCACCGGCAGCAACGTGAGCCACAAACGGTCCACCAGCACCGCTCCCCAATAAGGCAGGTAGCGCTGCAGGAACGGCGGACCGGATTTGTAATAGCGCGTGGCTTCGTCGCTCAGGGGAAACTCGGCATTCAGCGGTGCCGGGAAATCGCCGGCCTTGTGCAGCAGCCCGGCCCCGCCATGAACTTCGCTGGCCGCGCGCATCAGCAGGTAGGACAGCGCCGGATGCAGGCCATCGACGGCCAGCAGATTGGCGGTGGGCGAGATCAGCGTGACGTCGTGTGCCGGCACGTTCTTGACGAAGTCGAACACGCCTTGCGGCAACGTCAGTCTGGTCAGCGCGGGAAAGCGCCGGGTGTAGGCCTCGGCGCGATCGAGGCTCAGCAACCGGATGCCGGGCGCCGACATCAATTGCTCGATCAGCGGGGATTCCGGCGGCCCGACCAGGAAGACAGCGTCGAGCTTGCCATGTAAAAGCAGATCGGCCGCGTGCTGCCCGCTGTCGGGAAGAAGCATGGTGGGTGGCATGACGGCGGCGTTGACCGCCAGTAACTGCAGCGCGAGGGCGCGCGTGCCGCTTTCCTCCGGACCGATCGCAAGCTTCCTGCCTTGCAATGCGCCGAAGTCGTGGATCTCCGGCCCGCGGTAGAAAACCCACAACGGTTCGTAGTAGATGCTGCCCAGTGAAACGAGGTCGGGCGCGTTCGTGGAAAATGCGGAGCCGCCCTGCAGGAAACCCACCTCGACAGCGGAGGTATCGTCGAGCAGCCGGCTGACATTCTCCTGCGAGCCGGCGGAAGGACGCAGTTCGAGTTTGACGCCGTCGCGCGCGAGGATTTCCTGGTAGCGCAGCGCGAACATGTGATACCCGCCATCGACCGCGCCGGTTGAAATCACGATCGAGTTGGGCGGCGCCGGCTCGATGACGCGGAACGCAAAGACGAACGCCGCCAGCGCGATCAGGACCACGGGGGTGATCGCAAGCCAGAGATCGCGCCGGCTCAGGTCGCGGAATTTTTTGGGTTTGAACATAAGGACGAGTTGAAAGGTAAAAGGTCAAAGGTTCGAGTAATCGCAACAGGCAGGCCGGCCCCGCCTACTTTCAGCTTTTACCTTTTCGCTTTCCCCTCGAACTATCACTTCGCATTCGACTGCGTGTAATTCTTCGGCGGCAGGAACACAGAGTCGTGCACCGCTTCCACCTTGTGCGACTTCATTTCGGAAGAAAACGAAAAAATCGGCTTGTCGCTGATGTCCTTCATCGTTTCGTCGGTTTTCTTCTTCGCGAAATAGTCGGTCACGCTGGACAGCAGGTCGCCTGAGCTGCTGGCTGTCGAAGATTTGTCCGCGCTTTTTTCGGATTCGGATGCCGCGCACGCATCGCCCTTCAGGTTCCACGCCAGTTGCGTCAGCACGGGGTAACCCTTGATCTTTTCCATTTCCTTTCCGGCTTTCAGGAACGCCGCCCTGTCCGCGGGCGTGAGCAACCGGCCGATATAGGCATTGATGAGTTTCGCCGCTTCCTCCGGCACGACCTGTGTCTTCTGTCCGTTGGTGGCAACGCTGACCAGGGCGTTCGCGAAACTCTTCGCATAGGCCTGCTCCATCGCCAGCGCTTCCTTGAGCTGCGGCGTCACGGGCGTGGTCCAGAGATCCACATTGAGCGTGCTGACGGTCTTGCGCGCCGTCGTATCCTGCATGGTGACGACCCAGGCAGCCTGATATTGTTCCGTATCGAAACCGTTGATGCTTTTCTTTTGCCCGGTTTGCTTGACCGTGAACGTCGCGGCTGCGATCTTCACCTTGCAGTCGGATTCGCTCGGCTTCTCGGCTTTCTTCTCCTCCGGTTCTTTCTTGACCGGTTTCTCCGCCGCACCGCCGCAACCCTTCAACGGACATTCGGTATATGTCTTTTCCTTGACGTTCAGCGAGTAGACCAGCTTCTTGTCGAGACGCTCTATGCGCGAGAGATTGTTGGTGCCCACCAGGAATCGCGTGACGGTCCCGGTGCCCTTGATGACGGAATCGTCGCGGTGCATGTCAGCGCGGGTAAACGTCTTTGTCGTGCCCTCGAACGGAAAGAAGCCCTTGATGCCGTCGCTGACCAGGTGGGTTTCCCTCACCGCCGTGGCATTGGTCGGCGTCGTGTCGGGTTCCTCCTTCAGCTTCTCCATGGTGGAACAACCCGCGACCAACGACACCAGCACGACAGCGCTGCCTAGGCTGCGAAACATGACTTTTCCCCTTTGGAAGTGACTTGCCAATGCGCCAGTGTAGCGCGGCGTTGCCGACGCAGGAAACCAAGGTGAGAGAGGAAAGACAAGGGAACACTCACATGCACCCGTAGGGGTGTGAAGCGCAGCAGGAAAGGTAAAAGCAGAAAGCTGAAAGGCCGGATTGTCATTCAGGCATTTGCTCGGCACCATTTCAAGGATGTTGCGAAGAATCCTGCGTTCCCCTTTCTTTCCTCTTTCCTCTTTTACCTTTCTCCTGTCCCTTCATCCCTGTCTTCTTCGTCGATTTCGTCGACGAAGCCCTGCAACCGTTCGATCAGTTGCTCGACGATCAATTCCGGTTCCTGGGCCCACAGGTTTTCGACCGAAGAGTCGTCGTCCGCATCCGCATCGGTCCCGGTCGCGGTGACCTGTTCATCCTCCCGCAGCAGGTGGCTCAGCGCCGCCATGATGTGCGGATAGTGGATGGACACCGCGTCGCCGGGACTCGCGCCTTCTACCATCTCGGCCTTGACCAGGGTGGCGAAATGTTCGAGCACCGGACCCGCGCCCGCCACCTAGAGGGTGTCGGGATCGGTGACGACAAGTTTTTCCAGCAGATCGAGAACAACGC
>JANXPQ010000437.1 GCA_025357235.1 Betaproteobacteria bacterium | reverse complement strand
CAAGCGTGCCTTCGCGCTCGTCCAGGCACTCAAACTGTAGACAGACAACGGAACCCGGATTCCAAGCCAAGTGCTTGAATCACAAAGCAAACTCGTCTGCCGCGCGGCGGAACTTCAGACTAGGACTGTTTGTTGACCGCTGATCCAACTGGAGGCGCTGCCACAACAAAGAAAGTGAGCCTCGAAAGTATGGGCCGCTGTCGAACGGCAGAACAGGTGCGGGTCGAGCTCAGCGCAGCTCCACGACGAGCACTGATTCTTACGACCGTCGTGCATGAAAGCAGGGCGGTTCAGTCGCATCTGTCGGACGTGGAACTCGTCACCGGTTCGAAGGAGACGCTCTATCAGCTGGGCAAGTTTTCGGACCCTGCTGGAGACTGGGTTGTGGTCCACGCGATTTGCGCAGCAGGCAACGTCGATGCCGCGGTAACCGCTTCCGGTGCGCACAGGGACTTCGGAAATTTCAGCGTCTTGATGTTTGTCGGTGTCGCCGGTTCGCTGAAAGACGATGTGCCGATTGGAAGTGTCGTGATCGGGAACTACGTTTACAACGCCCACTCGGCGAAAGTCGACGACGAAGGACAGTTCTCGCGCCCCCACGGACACGCAGCAGCGCCCGAGTTGCTTCAGGCATCGACGATGCTCATCGTCGATGGCTCATGGATTGACCTAATCAAGCCGCCCGTGCAAACCGCCTTCCCCGCCGTGGCCGACTATCCATGTCCATATCCGCCAGTAGCGGAGATCAAAGCCATCGCGTCTGGTGAGCAAGTTGTCGCTGGGGGCAAGTCGCCTACGTACCTCCACATTCGAAAGTTCCTCAATGACGCTGCCGCCGTCGAAATGGAGGGGTGGGGTGCAATGAGCGCTGCGTATATGGAGCGAACTCCCGCACTCGTCATACGCGGAATTTCCGACATGTGCGCGGGCAAGGATCACGTTGCGGACAAGCGGTATCAACCCATCGCATCAGCCCACGCGGCAGCTTTCGCGTTCAGTGTTCTTTCAATACGAAGCCGCGCCAGCCCGCCAGGGCCTGATGGAGCCGAGTTGCAAGTAACGAATCATGCGAGCGGGCCCGCTACACAGGCGTTCGCTCCTCGGGTGGAGTTTGTTGTCAATTTCAAGGGCGCGCTTGCGGACTGGCCCGAAGACAAGATTGAGTCCGTTCTAGAGAACCTGCGAAAGGCGACCGGCGATTCGCAATTGAAGCTAGTTCGTGTCGAAGAAGGATCGGTCCGACTAGTCGTGAGCGTACGACAACGGGACGTTTCGTCCCTGACGCTTGAGGCGATCAGAGCTGCCAACGGCGACGTGGCGGAACAACTACTCGGCGCCGTTGCAGCCGAAGACCTCGTCCAAGCGGAAGAGGCAAGAGCAGCACTGAGGCGAGCTTCGACGGATTTGCTCTCATGGGAACGGACACTTCCCGGGGGGGGATTGCTAGATCGGCCTGAGAAGCTGCGTATCGAAAGCCGATTCCGCTCCGAATTCAGCTCGACCGTAGTCCTTGGCGAACCGGGCTCGGGGAAGTCGGCACTGCTAGCGGCCATTGCTACTGATCTGGTTGAAAGCGGCGCGCCCGTGCTCGGCATCAAGGCCGATGTTTTACCGACGAGTGTTCATAGCGAGCAGGAACTCCAAAGGGCGCTTCTGCTTCCGGAACTACCCGGCGAATTGATAGAACGGCTAGCTCGACTACAACCGGTCTACTTACTCATTGATCAACTCGATGCACTCGCAAGTCAACTCGATCTCCAAAGTGACCGCCTAAACGTCCTGCTAAATCTGGTCCGAAGAGTGGGCGGGTTGCCGAACGTTCACGTCTTGCTTTCGGCGCGAACGTTCGAATTCAACCATGACGTACGTCTTCGGACAACTGAAACAGAGCCCGTCACTCTGACACTTCCAGCTTGGGGCAGTGTGGAAGAGAGACTTAATGAAGCTGGGGTCGACGCCAGCACGTGGCCAGATAGCGCGCGCGAAGTGATCCGCAATCCCCAAGCGCTCAAGACGTACCTCTCGTTAGGTAGGCCGGACGATCAGCCCTTCTCGAAGTACCAGTCCATGCTGGAGCAGCTCTGGCGTCAAAAGATCGCGACGACGTCATTTGGCGAAACGCTGGCGTCGCTAGCATCGGATATCGCGGGGACTATGGCTGAAGAAGAGGTGATGTGGATTGCCGCCTCTCACTTCGATGCACAGGCCCTAGCTCTTGAGAGGCTGGAGTCCACTGGGCTGATTGTTCGATCTGACAATCATCAAAGCATTTCTTTCAGCCATCAAACCGTCTTCGAATATGTCCTTGCGCGAAGTTTCGTGCGCGCCGCAGGTCGCCTCTCCACGTACGTTCTGGACCGCCAAGACTCTCTCTTCGTTCGCGCGAAGCTGTGGTCGGCGTTGCGCTATCTGCGCGACGCGGAAATCGCGTCGTACGAGCGCGAATTCCTAGAGATTTGGCGACACGAGGGCCTTCGACGTCATCTTCGGTTGCTTCTCATTGAGTTTCTTGGCGAGGTCCGGAATCCCGTTGCATTCGAAATTGTCTGCCTCAGCGAAGCGGTGAAGTCGCATGAGTTGCACATCGCCGGCCTGAGAGCCGTCGCCGGAAGCCCTGATTGGTTCGCAATCTTCGCTCACAGCGCAATCCCGGCGGCGATGGCAGGAGACCATGCCGACGCCAATCAGGCGCTCGGCATTTTGCGAAGAGCTTGGCCGTTTGCCCCAAATGATGTGATTCGACTTCTTCGCGAACAGTGGCTCTCGATCCCCGGACGAGACAGCCTTACTTGGTCGGCGCTAGACGGGTGTTCGAATTGGAGCCCTGCCGTCGAGGAGCTGGCTCACACAATCATTTCGCGGTCGCCAACTAGTCTCTGGCAAGTCGACTACAGGGCGTCGGAACTAGCCGTCGAACAACCCGCGGTCGCCTTCAGATTGATCCGCGCAAAGTTGGACTCTCTCCTTGATGGCGCTCGAAACGAACCTGCCGGGAAGCCCTTTCCAGACAACGGCACGCATGAGCAGCAACTGGCTTGGAGCATCACCGAAAAACCAACGAAGCCGTTCACCCAAATGCTTGAAGGCATGGAATGGAGCAGTTTGCCGGCGATCGCGGAGGCCGAGCCGCAGCAGTTCCTCGAAGGTCTTTGGGCGTGGTTTAGGGAAGTCTTTGAAGAGCTTCGGAAGCGACTCGCTCAGGACGCGGTTGACCAAGTGACCTTTCCAGGGTTCTACTTTGTCGATTTCGATCTCGAAGACGGCTCTCCTGAGCGACCGAATCGCGAACAACCGATTCTGTCCGGCCTTCGGCTCGCCGTAGAGGGCACAGCCAAAGCCAACTCCGAATACTTCTCGAACTGGGTAGAGGAGAACAGCAGCTTGGAGCTTATGGCTCCCCAGCGCCTTTTTGCGCATGGCTTTAGTTGCGCTCCTGGACGCTTCGCTAAGCGTGCCCTCGAGTGGCTCTTTGAGGATCCGCGCCGGCTTCGGCTGGGTGATTCGTTTGGCCCGCGAAAGACGACTGCCACTCTCATCACAGCGATATCGCCATTCTGGACCGACGAACAAGTGCGCGACTTTGAATCCAAGATTCAGAAGTACCGTCCGGCAACGCCAGCGGAGGCGACCGGCGCTCAACGGAGATCCTTTGCTCAATCCATTCGCAAGACCAAGACGCACTTACTGGCCGCGGTGGTCGTCGATCGATTGAGTGAGAAATCCAGGCGAACGATCGCTACAGAGAAGCGCGCCCTCGGCGACAACCTAGATCGAGGCATCAGCTTCGCCGGAGCAAGCTTTATCGGCTCCCCGATGGACGCGCGCGCGATGGCCAAGGCGAAGGATCGCGACATCCTAAAGATATTTGACGAAGTCCCCGACAACACCGATTGGGACCACCCAACGAGCTGGATGCGAGGAGGCAATATTCAGCTTTCGAGGGCGTTTGCTGAATTTGCGAAGATAGAGCCGGCCCGAGCGCTTCGAATCATGGAGCAGTTCAAACCCGAGGGCCAGGCACGTGCGGCAGGCTATGCGCTTGATTCGATAGCCGAGGGTGAGGGTCATGACAAAGATCTTCAAGAGGCGTTGCTTGACCTGGATCAGCGTGGTTTCGGAGCAGAGGAATTCAGAACGTCAGCGGCTCAGGCCCTTGAGAAGATCGCTAACCGCCATGCCCCGATCGATGAGTCCGCTATCGGACTGCTCATCGAGTGGCTGAGCAAGCCGCTTCAGCTCGCTGAGCCGACGGCTGCTTCAGAGGGGTCTTCGGAAATTTCCGGGAAGGAAAAGGAATCTCGACGGGAGAGCATCCTGTGGGGGCATGGGGGCATTAGCGTTCTTCCCGGAGGCAATTTCCCGATTTTGTCTGCGCTCACGTCGATCTTGCTAGACGGCACGGACCAAGGGCGCGACCGACTGCTTGAGGTTCTGAACAACCACCTCTCGCGGGAGCCCGATCCGAAGGTTTGGCGGGCATTGCTAATACGCCTCTCGAATGCGGGCGGGTCAACACCAGAAGTTGTGTCGAAATTCTTGCGGACGTTGTTCGCCCTCTATCCGACCCTGTTGGAAACGCGTGAGGCAGTCTATTTCTTAGCTCATGCGCAGCGCTGGGATGACCTCCTGGTGCACGACCTCATCGCAACCTGGAGACACGCCGAGAACTCGATGCTGCGCCAGGCGCAAGGGGAACTGGCGGGTCTATTGTCAATCGTGCGGGGTTCAGATCGTTGGATCACGATGAACGATCAATTGCTGGAGTCTAGTTCGTCCGAAGCGAAGATTGGATTGGCCTACGCAGGTGCGAACTTGTGGAACGAAACCGAATTCCATGCCTCCGCCGGCAGCTTGTTGAGACATCTAGTCCCTGGTGCAGACGAGAGCCGGATGATTGCGATCTTGGACGTCTTCAGACTGTGCGACGACCTTGTACCGGAACCGACGACGTTGTCGTTCTTGAAAGCCCTAGCAGAGCCCGATGTCGATCTCACCGGGGCTCCATCGACCTTTGTCGTTGAGAAACTTCAATCTCTACTTCCTCACGCCGCCGACCTCGTCGGCGCGATAGCGCTGAAGTTGGTAAATGCGTGGCGAGAGGACCTAGGCGCCTTCGGAACTTTGCCCGCGATAGCCGCTCCGCAACTAGCCGACCTTGCGATAACCCTACACCGGCTCGGTGGAGACTCCCGCCGGATTGGCGTCACCGTGTTTGAGTCTCTGATTGATCTTGACGCCTACGGATCACGCGACACGCTTGCTGAGATAGACGGACAGTTCGGAGTTCAAGCGGGCACTACCCGTCGAAGAATCGTGCGAAGGGCAGCTACGAAAAGCCAGCGTCGCGCGGCCTAAGCCAGTCGAGGTTAGTCCCGCGTTGGCAGTACTCGATCGGCCTCGCAAGAATTCCGCTGCTCATGCGGACGCAGCGCCCACTTGAGGCTTTCGAATGGGTCGCGCCTCACATGAAGGGCTCTGATCCGCGCGCGAGAATCCTTGCTGGCCCTTGCGGAACCTCCCCCTTTCCCCGAGCATTCCGCCTTCGCACGGTTCGACCCAACAAAAACATCGGGAGGATTTCCATGCCCCGCCTGCTCTCATCCCTGGGCCTCAAGCCGCCCCCGTCCTGGCCCGGCGGCGTTCCCCCGGCCCCACCGACCACCAAGGGCGCCGAGCAGGCGACCTCGGGTCACAAGGCCCTGCACGCCGAGCTCGTCTCCGCCGTGAAGGCTGCCGCCGAGCAAGCCGCCCAGCTGAAGGACGGCGCTGCCCGCGCCGCCGCGGCCGCCGCCCTGCGCGAGGCCGATGCCACCGCCAAGAAGGTCGCCACCATGAGCGGCAGCCCTGCCCTCAAGTCCGAGCTGCTGCAGGCCGCGATCGACAAGGTCAAGGCGGTGCGCGCCGACATCAAGAAGCAGCGCGAAGAGGCCGCGGTCCTGGCCGCGAAAGAGGCCACCGACGAAGTGCCGCCCGCGCCCAACGGCAAGACGCCGGCCACCACCGCCACCGGCAAGACCGACGCGGCACCGACCGCCGACACGCCGGTGCCCAAGGCGCCGCCCGTGCCTACCGTCAAGGTCGACATCAAGGTCATCAACGCCGCGATCCGCGGCGACGGCAAGTACGGCGCGCAGACCGACGCCACGGTCGGGCGCGAGACCGACGACGGCAAGGGCAACAAGAGCAAGGGCACCGGCTGTTTCGGCGGCAAGGTCTGGTACGAGAAGCTGCAGGTGCCTTACCTCGAGCCCAAGGAGTTCGACATCACCTTTCACCTCGACTCGAGCGTGGGCGGTGGCGCCAGCAACGAAGGCAAGCACGAAGGCAGCGGCGTCGGCGTGACCGGCTCGGCATCGGTCACCGCCGAGCTGCTGTTCACGCACACGCGCCGCTTGCCCGAGAAGGAAGCCAAGGCCTACACCGACGCCATCGACGCTGGCCAGGGCGGCAAGGGCAAGTGGAAGGAGATCCAGGCCGCCGGCCTCATCGTCAAGGGCGCCTACACGGAGGCCAAGGCGCTGCTCAAGCAGGTGGGCCATGTGATCGAAGGCGGCGGCCTGAACGTCGACGATCTGGCCGACGGCGAGACCAAGAACATGACCGGCAACGTCAAGGCCTCGGGCGAGGCCGGCGGCACGGTGGGCGCGTTCGGCGCCAGCGCCAAGGGCCTGTACGACGCCGTCTCCAAGCGCGACATGACCACGCTCAAGGCGATCAAGCGCGGCGACAAGAAGCTGCTGAAGACCAAGGGCTGGGACGCCGATGCCGAAACCGTGAAGGACTGGATGCTGCTGCGCGTGCAGATCCAGAAGGCCGGCGACAGCCGCGCCGAGGTGGCCGACCTGCTCTCGAAGTTCGAGCAGCCGATCTACGACCGGCCCGTCCGTCAGTGCCGATCCGGTCGCGCCGGCGCTGGCCGCGGGCGACAAGGCGGCGTGCCTCGTCAAGCTCAAGCAGGCGATGCAGCAGTTCGACGGCCTGCGCAAGGACATCCTCGGCTGCACGGAGAAGTTCAAGAACGAAGGCGACAAGCACGAGATGCTCGACGCCATCGACGATCGCCGCAACGAGGTGCGCGCCGCCACCGAGAAGCTGAGTGGCAAGGACGGCAAGAGCGAAGAGCAGGAACAAGGCCGCTCCGCCAACCAGACGCGCGAGCTGAAAGAAAAGATCGCCGATTCCGCCAAGCGCGAGAAGGAGACCTTCGCGCAGTGGGAAGAAGACGTGAAGGGCGACTTCTTCAGCAGTGTCGACATCGTCAAGCTCGACGCGCACATGAAACTATTGCGCGGCCTGTACCCGAAGTGGGAGGCCGACATCGAGAAGCTTCGCAAGCTGCTCGCGGCGGCCGGCCCGGGCTACGACCCGGCCAGCGCCGACCAGCTCAAGCCGAACCGCGCGCGCTACCGCGAGCTGCGCGCGAAGACGCCGGAC
>JANXPQ010000498.1 GCA_025357235.1 Betaproteobacteria bacterium | reverse complement strand
CCACCACCGATGCCCGCGTGCTAATTCTTGCCCCCGGTGACAACGTCGCGATTGCGAAATCGGACATCCCCGCCGGCACGACGTTGCAGGTCATGGGCGTCACGGTGACGCTCAAGGCTGCCATGGAAGTCGGCCATAAGTTCGCCTTCCTGAAAGTCGCCAAGGGCGGCGGCGTCACCAAATACGGGGCGCCGATCGGCGTGGCGACGCAAGACATCGCCCCGGGTGATTCGATGCACATCCACAACGTCACCAGCGACTACATCCCGACCTACACCCTCGACGAGGGCCACCAGTTCTTCAAGGAGCACTGATCATGATCAATGCCTACCTCCGCGCCGACGGCCGCAAGGGCATCCGCAACACCATCGTCGTTGCCTACCTGGTCGAATGCGCGCATCACGTCTCGCGCGAAATCTACTATCCGTTCCGCGAACAGGGCGCGCACCTGATCGGCTTTCCGGGCTGCTTCCCGAACGTCTATGCGCACAAGATGATGGAGCGGTTGTGCACGCACCCGAACGTCGGCGGCGCACTGCTGGTTTCGCTGGGCTGCGAAGGTTTCAACAAAGGCAAGCTGCAGGAGACCGTCCGCAAATCGGGACGGCCGGTCAAGCTGCTCGAAATCCAGGGCACCGGCGGCACGCGCAAGACCATCGCCGAAGGCAAGGCCTGGATCGAGCAGACCCTGAAGCAACTGGAAGCTACGCCGCGCGCGAACATGACGCTCGACGAACTCATCGTCGGCACCATCTGCGGCGGCTCGGACGCGACCAGCGGCCTGACCGCGAATCCGGCGATGGGCCGCGCCTTCGATTTCCTGGTCGAGCAGAACGCTACATGCATATTCGAGGAGACCGGCGAACTCATCGGCATGGAACACTGGATGGCGAAGCGCGCGGAGAATCCCCTGCTCGGCGAAGAGATCGTCAAGACCGTGGCGAAGGCCGCGAAGTATTACGCGACTTACGGACACGCGAGCATCGGTCCCGGTAACGCCGACGGCGGGCTGACGACAATTGAGGAAAAATCCCTCGGCGCCTATGCCAAGTCGGGGCAGTCGGTCATCTCCGGCATCATCAAGCCGGGCGATGTGCCGATCCGCGGCGGGCTGTATCTATTGGATGTCGTGCCGGATGGCGAACCGCTGTTCGGTTTCCCGAACATCAGCGACAACGCCGAGATCGCGGAACTCATGGCCTGCGGCAGTCATTTGAGTTTGTTCTCCACCGGCCGCGGCTCGGTGGTCGGCTCGGCGATCGCGCCGGTCATCAAGGTCTGCGCCAACCCGCATACCTACAAGCGCATGTCCGACGACATGGACGTCGATGCCGGCCGCATCCTCGAAGGCCGCGCCACGCTCGACGAAGTCGGGCGCGAGATCTACGACCTGATTATCCGCGTCGCTAACGGCGAACAGACCAAGTCCGAAGAACTCGGGCATCAGGAATTCATTCTGACGTACAAGAGCTTCGAGCCTATCGGGCCGGCTTGTTTTCCATCGGCTGCCTAAATCTTTACACCCAACACAGATACCCTACGTGCGCAGCACGTCGGAGTAGCCTTTTAGGCACGGAGAACACAGAGGTCACAGAGGAAAGCCAACCAAGGAACTGGTTAATCGTGGATAGTCGACCACCATCAAAAATTGATCCATTGGTACCACGGCCCGCATCCAGCGGGCCGTGTCATTTCTGCCCGTTGCCGCTTGACGTAATTGACACTCTGTTTCAGGGCTCGCAAACTGCAGCTAAGTCTCTATGCGGACGGGATTAATATGCTCCTTCCTGTTGATACAACCAGCGCTTTGGCGCTTTATAATAAAGCGTCTTTTAGGGGCTCCATTTCTAGTTGGACGGACAAGGCACATGCAGCAAACGGCGGAGCACCGGTACGATCGGATCGGGGGAGGTTACGCTGATCGAAGGCGG
>JANXPQ010000497.1 GCA_025357235.1 Betaproteobacteria bacterium | reverse complement strand
TTCCCCGGTGCAATGAACCGGCGCGATGAATTCGACCCTCCATTCGTCGCGCAGCGCGGTGGCGATGCGCACGATTTCATCGTCCTTTGCAGGCAATAGATGAGTACCCCCCATGACGAGGTGGATCGGTTTGTCGATCGCAGCCCTGGCGGCCTCGACGATCTTTTCGATGGTGGGATGGCTGCATCCGACTACCAGGACGATGCCCTCGGGCGTATCAATCGCCAGGGAGATTTCCATTACGTCCAGATCCACGCCCCAACTCCCCTTTAGCAGGATCAAATGAAAACCAGGGGCAATTTCGGTTGTTTTGGTTACCCACTCGAAGTGCCCCTGCGGCCAAGGGCTACCAAAGCGCAGCTTCTCGGGCACCTTTCCATCGAAGTAGCGCATCTGAGGCGACAGCGAATCATTGGACTTGAGAAACGTCCCCGGCAATTCCGACCCGAAGACGCCAAAGTTCTCCTTCGGTACGTAAATCTTGACCTTCGGATTGACGCTCAGGAGGTAGCTCAGCCCGCTGGTATGGTCGCCATGACGATGCGTAACGACGACGAAATCGAGCCGGGACAGGTCGATGCCCTTGGCTTTTACGTTGTGTTCGAAGATTTCGGCGTTGTTACCGGTATCGACCAGAATGCGTTTGCCGCCATATTCAATGAATGCAGAAAAGCCCCAGTCCTTTTGCAGATCGGCAGTTCTTCCGAAGGCATCGTAGAGGAGAGTGATCTGCGCCTTGTCGGGCTCCGCCGCCGTCGCGGTCGCCGACAATCGGGGGCTTACACTCCCGACAAGCAGCACTGCAGAGATTGCGACGACGGCACCGATCCATGATCTGATTTTCATTCGTTTCTCCTCATAGCAGCAAAGACACGCACTTATCCAACCGCACACAACGCGAGGGGTCAGGTCGGTCTTGTTTCTTGCATGGTCGCACCACCAACCTGAGCCCGCCCTCTGCTGCCGCGAGCCGCATCGTTAACCGGTAGATCGATGCAAGAAACAGGACCTGATCTTGCCCACGAACCGTGGACACTTCAATAGGTGACAATAAGAAAGTGAAGGGGACGGACTTATTTGCACCTTGTCTCGGAGAAAATATATTTGTCCCATTTTTCTTTTTGGGCGAGGGAAAGCATGCGCTTGGAGTCGATCTCCGTCACGGAATAGATCCCATCTTCTCGCGGCATCTGACGTGCGTCGGCCCTGTCGTCGCTTGGGAGTGACAGTACGCAGGGTCTGATAAAGGGCTAAGTCCCTGTTTTGGGATGCAGGTCAGGCGAATGGCATGATCAGTGCGATATGGCATACAGATGCAAGAATATTTTTCCCCAAGTGCCGCGTCTGGGTAATTCAAGTCAAAATCGAGCACCGATCATGCGAATGAACACCACCCTGGTAATCAATCCCAAAGGCGGGTCGGGCAAGACGACCGTCACGACCAGTCTCGCCAGCTATTTTGCGGCCCGGTCGGTGCCCGTAACGGTGATGGATTACGACCCGCAGGGATCGAGCCTTAACTGGCTACGTCTGCGCGATTCGTTTCGGAACCGGATTTATGCCGCCAATGCCGCGCCCCAGAAAGGCAACCGATTGCGCGGGATCGAGATGCATGTGCCGCCCGACACGCGGCAACTCATTATCGACGCGCCGGCGGGTGCTTCCGGCCTTTTGCTTCAGGAGATGCTGGCCCGGGCGGATTGCATCGTGGTCCCGGTCGCGCCTTCGGCAATCGATATACACGCCACGGCAAACTTCATTCGGGATTTGCTTCTTGCGGGCCGCATCCGCATGCGCAATATCCGTCTGGGTGTGGTCGCCAACAAGGTTCGCAATTCCATGCCGACCTACGAACCGCTCGAATGCTTTCTCAAATCCCTGAGTTTGCCGCTGCTAAGCCGCCTTCGCGATTCGGACGTCTATCTCAAGGCGGTGGAATCCGGATTGGGACTTTTCGAAATGGACGAGGCGACATCGGAATCCGAGCGCGAGCAATTCCGGCCCGTCGCCGAATGGGTGGAAGGTCCGCAGTCGCAGCTGATCGGTGCTGGCCGGAAAATCGTCCAACTGCCAAGCCGCCCACGCCTGCTCGCCGGCGCGGGATCGAATTGAATCGCTGATCAAAAACACGTGCCACGGAATCAAGGCGATGTGGGTGCGGACTGCAGGCATCGGCGGCCTAGCGCGTTGCAAGGGTAGTTTATGCATTTATGCAGGCCCCAGGACCGTTCGCGAGACTGCGATTAGCTTGATAAAGGTCAAATGCCTGCGCGCAAAGTGTGCGAACCTTTAAACATGCGTCACAGGATAAAGCAGGTAAAAGGCTAATGGATCCCGCCTGCTGAATTGCCCTGGGCGTCGGCCCGAGGGACTTCCCGCGATGACGCCGAAGGCTTGGGTGAGTCTACCCAGGCCTTCGCTTTTTGTGTTCCAGCTCGCCAGCATTCCTGACATGGTTGGTGCCCGGTTTGATGGGAGCGTGAGCCACGCCGCGCGGCGGAGCATTTACCTGGCGATGGATTCGTATGAGTTGTGGCGGAGTTGCCGATGCCGACCTGTTCCGGGATCCCCATACGCGAAGCGCCGCGCACACTCGGATGGCGTTCGCCTGCGCACTATGGTTGGGAGGATAGACTTAAACAAGGAGTGACCCATGCCTAAAATTCAAGTCGGTAGCATCAAGATGAACTACGAGCAACAAGGTAGCGGTGAGCCATTGATTTTGATCCCCTACCTGGCGGCGGACCACGCGTGTTATGCATTCCAGGTTCCGGATTACTCGAAACACTTCACCTGCATCTCGGTGGATCTACGCGGCACCGGAGAGTCCGACAAGCCTGGGGGCGTCTACTCGATGGAGATGTTCGCGGATGACGTGGCCGCACTGATGCGGGCGATAGGGATACCGAAGGCGCACATTTATGGTGTCTCGCTGGGAGCCGCCACCGGTATGTGGCTGGCTGCGAAGTATCCGGACCGCGTCAAATCACTTTCGCTACACAGCGGCTGGCACAAGAGCGATCCCTACCTCAAGACCGTCGTGAACGGCTGGCAAGTGATGGCCAAGCAGATAAACAACATGCCGGAGGCAGTGATCCAGGCGATCTTCCCCTGGTGCTTCACGCCGGAGCTGTATTCGCAGAAGCCGGATTACATAAAAGCCTTGTCCGACTTCGTCCGGGGGCGCCCCAAGCAGCCGCTCGATGCGTTCATCCAGCAGTCCAACGCGGTGATCAACCACGACGCGGAGGCGCAGCTCGGCAAGATCCGCGCTCCGACACAAATCACCTTCGGGCGCCACGACATGGTTTGCTCCACCCGGTTCGCCGACCCGCTGAAGAACGGCATCAAATATTCGGAACTGCACATTTTCGAGGACTGTTCGCATGCAGGGCTCTATGAGAACGTGCCCGCCTTCAATGAGAAGACGCTCGCCTTTCTAAGAAAGCACGCGACCTGAAGCGAAATGAAGTGCCGGTCGGCCAACTCGGAAAAGCGGGGGCAGGCTGTATAAATGCATGAACAATGCAATTCTGCAGGCTTGACCCGTTGTTCCACGGACGACGCTTGGCAGGCTTGGCACAGGGTCGTGAAACCAGTTGAACCCAAACTTGCCGGCACATTCTCCGTTTACTCCGCAAACGGCTCTATCGCCCGAATCGCCGCGAGCAATGCTGAGTCGAACGCATCGGGGCCCGCGCGCTCCGCCCCGCGCAATGCATCCAGCCCTGACTGGACGTCTTTCTCCAGAATTCCGATCGTATTGTTGGCCTCAAAGCCTTCGCGCGACCAGTCGATGTCGTGGAAGTGGTCGCCGAACCAGGTTGCTCCGGAACTTGCTTTCATGACTGATCGCAGCGCTTCCAGGTCCACACCCAGTTGGAGCGCGCGGGCGTAGGCACGGCGCACGGCCACGACGCAGGCGCTGGCCACGTAATTGTTCAGAACCTTTGCCGTCATGCCCGCGCCAAGCGGCCCGAGTCTGAACACATGCTGGCCCATGGCCTGGAACAGCGGCGTCAATCGATCCAGAGCGTCATCGGCTCCGCCCAGCATGAAGCTGAGCTTGCGCAGACGCGCGGCATGCGGGGCGCCGGACATGGGCGCATCGATGAGAACGACGTCACCCGGAAGCCGGCTTTGCAATTCCGGCAGGAAGCGCGGCGACAAGGTGGAGCTCACAATCAAAGTGCGGGGATACTGCGCGCGCGTGAACAAAGCCTGACGATCGAAACACAGCTCCAGGCTCTGCGCCACATCCCTGACTACCGAGATGACAACGTCCACGCGACTGGCGAATTCCGCGGGGTCCTC
>JANXPQ010000456.1 GCA_025357235.1 Betaproteobacteria bacterium | reverse complement strand
GCGCCTTCGGCCCGGCTGGAGAAAAGATTGCTGGACTGGTACGCCGCTGTCGAACGCTATCCGCTCCAGCTTCACGAAATCGGGCAGCGGGACTACCTGGACATGAAGCGCAGGGAATATCTGCGGCAGCAATTCGAGCATTAGAGGCGGGCGCCCACGACCGTTGTCGCGGTCTCCTGATCGCCGGACGGTTGGCGCATGCGTGCAACCTCCGGCAATTCCGCTTGACTATCCCGGACCCCGGTCCAGGACATGCAGCGGTTTCGTTCTGACACGGGCACGGCCTTGAATTAAACTTGCCGCCGGCATGCGGGGAATACCGCCATCACGAGACCACACCATGACCGCGTCGGACAATCGCATCAAGGACATCCTCATCGTCGGCGGCGGCACGGCCGGCTGGATGACGGCCGGATTGCTGAACCGTTTCCTGCCGCCGGGGAAGTGCCGTATCACGCTGGTCGAGTCCGCGGATGTCGGCATCATCGGGGTCGGGGAGGCGACCGTGCCCCCCCTGGTGCGTTACCTCAGGTCCCTGGGGATAAACGAAGACGAGTTCATGGTGGCGACCCACGCCAGTTACAAGCTCGGCATCAAATTCATCAATTGGCGCAACGGCAACGATACGCTGTGGCATCCATTCGGGCCGATCGGCGGCTCCATCGACCACACCCAGGTGTTTCACTATTGGCTGAAGGAACAGCGCGAGGGGCGCGAGAAGGGCACCTACTACGACTATTCCCTGCAGGCCCTGCTGAGCGAGATGAACAAGGCGCCGCGATCCTTGCAGCAATCGACGAAAATCATCGAATCGGGCGGGTATGCCTATCACCTCGATGCTAGGGAGTTCGCCGGTTTCCTGGCCCGGCTCTGTGCCAAACGCGGCGTGCGGCATTTCATCGACAACGTGCGCGGGGTGGTGCAGGACGAGCGCGGGTTCATCCGCCATATCGAAACCGAGAAGCACGGTCCGCTCGCCGCCGACCTGTTCATCGACTGCACGGGATTCGCGGGCCTGCTGATCGAGAAGGCGCTTGGCGATCCTTACATCAGCTGGTCGGACTATCTGTTGTGCGATCGCGCCTGGGCATTGCCGCAAGGCTACGATGCGAAGATGGCGCCTTACACCCAGTCGACCGCGCTGAAGTCCGGCTGGGAATGGCGCATCCCGCTGAGCCACCGGGTTGGATCGGGCTATGTGTTTTCCAGCCGCTTCATTTCCGACGAGGCGGCGGTGCAGGAACTGCTGGCGCATAACGGACTCGATCCCGACCGGGCCGAACCCAGGTTGTTGCGCATGCGCATCGGCCGCCGGACCAATTTCTGGATCAGGAACTGCCTGTCCGTCGGCCTGGCCTCCGGCTTCCTCGAGCCGCTGGAATCCACGGGAATCTACCTGATCCAGAAAAGCGCCAGCCTGCTGCTCGACCTGTTCCCGGATAACGGCTTCAACGAATCGCTGGTGCGGCACTACAACTACAAGATGGGCAAAGCCTACGAAGAGGTGCGGGACTTCATCATCCTGCACTACGTGCTGAGCGAGCGCGAAGATACCGAATTCTGGAAGGCGAGCCGGCGCATCGCACTACCCGATTCGCTGGCCGCGACGCTGGAACTCTACGAGCAAACCGGCGTAGTGAACTGGGAAAACCATGCGCTCTTCGGAGAAACCAGTTTTCTGGCGATTGCGGCCGGCTTCGGGCGATTGCCCCGGCGGCATCTGCCCATGGCGGATTATTCGATCGAAACCAAGGCGAGGGAAATCATGGCCAAGATGAAAGCGCAAAACGGCCAGCTTGCGCAGACTCTGCCCGACCACGGCGATTTCATCCGGGAATTGAATTCAACGCGCATGGCGGCACAGGTTTCCTAGCGCCGGATCAGTTGCGCTTGCGCGACGCGCCTGCCGGCAGATTGGCTGCGCGTTTCATTTCATCCGTGGCGATGATGCGGGGATCGGCGAGATAGGCTTCGACGAAGTCCATCGCGTCCGCGCCCCAGAACAATTCGTCGTCCACGATCAGAGTCGGCACGCCGAAGACGCCGCGGGCGATGGCCTGTTCCGTCTCCAGCCGCAACGCGTCCTTGATCGCCTGATCGCCCAGCCGCACAGGATCGACATTGAGCGAACGCGCGAGATCGGCGAACGTCCGCTCATCGGACGGATCGTTGCCCGTTGTCCACAGCGCTTCGAAGATGCGGCGAATGGCGACGGGTGTATTGCCGGCGGCGATTGAAAGCCGCAGATAGGGCAGGGGGTTGAAGGGATGAACGGCCGGGGCGCGCAGTGCGATGCCCTGTTGAGCGGCCCACCAGGTGCACCAGCGGAACGTCCAGACGCGCTTGGGTGGAATCTCCGCGGGTCCTTTCTGTTCCCAATGGTTGAGCAGCCCTGCGAACAGGACCGGCCGGTAACGTATTTCCAGCGTTTCAGAAAAGCGCCCGAGGCGCGCCAGCCCGATGTAGGCAAAGGGCGAAATGAAGTCGAAGTACCAGTCGGCTTTTTTCATTTATATTCAAGGTGGCGAAGCGGCCTCGCGGCGAGTCGACTCGCCGGCCACATACGCGCCGCAAACATGGCAGACGTAAAAATCGGCGGGCGCGACGTGTGCAGTTCGAATCCAATTGCGCCGCAGTGGCAGCGGCCTTCAAAAGTGACAACGGGCAGCGCTTGCTCAGAGGGCCGGGGGCACATCTTCGTAGCGGAAAAATACCTGCTTTCGAAACGACCGCGCGAGCGCCACCATTTCATCCGCCCCTTTGGATGGGCCGCCGATGCGCAGGCAGGCATCGCACTTGGCGACGAGGCGGCGCGAAATGGGATGGAAGATTTCATCGAAGGCCGCGTCGCCGATGTGTTTCGAGCCGGCCGCCTCGATGAGCGGCAGTGCGAACCATTCGCCGAGGACGGGCAGGTGTCCGGCACGGAACAGGCGCAGCGCCATGTCGGTCATGGCGTGCACATTGCGGGCGATCAATTCGGGATCGTCATTGGTGCCGGAACGGTAAGGCCCGGCCACCAGAATCATGAGAGGGGACGTCATCGCTTTTCCGGCGGCAGCGATCCGATGCGCGGCAGTTTCCTGTCGCCGTGTTCACAAGTGGGTCTGAGATCGAGCATGGATCGGTTCCTTTTCGACGATGACGAACAGTCTGCCATGTGAACGAACATCATGTTTCTTCCGGCACCAGGGCCAGCCAGTCTATCCCGAGCGTAGCGGCAAACGCCTGAAAAAACTGGATGGGAAGTTCTGCGGCCAGTGCAATGGGAGAGTCGAGAAACTCGCGCAGTTCCCAGCCTAACCGCGCCTCCATTTGTTCGACGCAAAGGCCTTCGCGCTTTGCGTGAGCAAGGATGTGCGCCGGAAGATCCGTGAGCGCGATGCGTTCACCTGTAACGGGCGGCTCGTCCAGCAGTTCATGCAAGGTTACGCCGAGGAGCGATGCCAGCTCCATCGCTTTGAACATCGTCAGCGTCGAAGCCAGTTCTTCGTCCCGCGATTCGAGATCCGCGTACCACGCGATGTTCAGGCCCAGGCGTTGCGCCATGTCGGCCTGCGATTTGCCGGCACGGATGCGCAATGCCCGGATGCGGGGGGCGACTCCCATGCCGGCTAGCCGTGCTGGGTTTTCTGGCGCATGAAGGGGTGGGGCATGCCGCGGCTTACTTGATATAGCGTTCGAGCGGGTCCCTGGGCAGGCTGATGAAGTCGGCATACAGCTTGGGCTCCTTGCTTTTCAGCATCGCAAAGCGGCCGACGCATTCGATCTCGCGTTCGTAGCTTGCGACGGACTTCAGATAGGCCGCCGCCTTTTTTCCCAGCGTGACGCGATCCAGAGAACCGGGCTTGATCGCCTCTTCGAGCCCGGGGATCAGTAGTCTCCGCACGCTCCATCGCGCCAGGGCGTTATCCAGCTTGTCCTTCGAGTCGGGAAACGTTTTGCCGCATTCGTCGACGTAAGCCGCGGCTTCGGCGGCAGCCAGTCGAATGCAACCGTCGGGATCTTTGCTGCAGTCGGGCCCCTGGGCAGACGCGGCGCCCGGCAACGCCATCCAGAGCAGGAGCGGAATGATTAATTGACGGACAAGCCGGGGGATCGGAAAAGGAGCCATCCGCCATTATCGGTCACCTGGAAAATTTTCTCACGCGTTGGCGCGTACCCAACTGGCGATGGCGGCCGCGCCCATCGCGCCCGACTGGCGGGCGATTTCGCGTCCGCCGCGAAACAGCGCCATGGTCGGAATGCTGCGGATATTGAAGCGCTGCGCGAGATTTTGCACCACTTCCGTGTTGACCTTGGCCATGCGGACTGCGGGTTCGAGCATGCCGGCGGCTTTTTCGAATTCGGGAGCCATCGACCGGCATGGTCCGCACCAGGAAGCCCAGAAATCGACTACCACCGGCAGGTCGCCGGCGACATGGCGCTCGAAACCGGCTTCATCCAGTTCGACCGGATGGCCGTCGAACAGGGCCTGGTGGCATTTGCCGCAGCGCGGCCCGCCCCCGGCACGCTCTGCGGGGACGCGGTTCGTGGTGGAGCAGTGCGGACAGACGATGTGAAGAGCGTCACTCATGGCGTGTTCCTGAACGAGTCAATCATGGTTATCGCATATGGTGCCGCCCGGCGGCGAAATAAAGAGCCTGCGCAAGATTGTTCTGCAACCGGCATGCGGTCCGGATGCCCGGACCGATCGCGGCAGCCGTTTCAGCGCGGTCCGCTTTGAATGAGGTTTTTGAGGGTCCTCGTCCATGGCGCGCACCCGGGCGCCGAATGCTGGCGCAGGCAACAACAATACCGCGTGTAGGTTTGATTAATGTCAATCTGCGCGACAAGCCAGGCTATAGGATCATTTCCGACTGGGTCAGGCGGATGCCAGAAAGAAAATTTTCGGCCACATTCGTCGGAAGACTAGGGCTCGCGAGGGTGCGGGGACAAGCCCGGTCGGTGCGTTGGCATGACGCGTCAGGAAGGGCAGGCACATGGCTTCGTTCGGCGACAAACGTGATACGGCCCCGCCAGGCGGGATTACGCGGCGGGCGTTCCTCAAGGGTACCGGCGCCGCGATTGCCGGTTCAGCGGTATTCGATGCGAATTTGCAGGCTGCGGTTACGTCCGCCGAGGCGGCGCCGAATGTCGCGGTGGCCGGGCCGGGACAGGTGCGCGTCCTGCTCGACGTCAACGGCGCGCAGCGAGCGCTTGATGTCGCGCCGCACGCGACGCTCGCCGAAGTCTTGCGCGGGCCACTCGATCTGACCGGCACCAAAATCGGCTGCGACCGCGGCGCCTGCTCCGCCTGCACCGTCTGGGTCGATCGGGTTCCTGTTGCCTCCTGCATGATGCTTGCCGTCGATGTCGGCGAACGCAAAGTGGTCACGATCGAAGGCCTGGCGCGTGGCGATGAGCTTCACCCGGTTCAGTCCGCGTTCATCGCGCATGATGCAATCCAGTGCGGCTTCTGCACGCCGGGGATGGTGATGAGCTGCGCGGCCCTGGTCGAGAACAACCGCAATCCTTCCCTGGAAGACGTCAAGGCGGCGATCAGCGGCCATCTTTGCCGCTGCGGCACCTACCCGCACGTGTTCGCAGCGACGCTCGATGCGGCGAAAGCCGTGAGGGGTTGACCATGGCGAGCGGCGACACTCGCGCGCAGAAGCATCCGGTGGGCATCGACCCGGCGGCGCTCGGCGAGGTGGAGCGCCGCGTGTCCGCCGACGAGGCGCCGCCGCTTGCGCCCAACGCCAATCTTGTCTGGATCGGCAAGTCCGTGCCGCGCATCGACGGCCGCGCCAAGGTGACGGGGGCGGCACGCTTTACCGTGGACGTGAATTTGCCGGGCATGTTGCATGCACGCCTGTTGCGATCGCCTTTCCCGCATGCCCGCCTGGTTTCACTCGACCTGAGCGCGGCAGAGCAGCATCCGGGCGTACGTGCCGTGCTGCCGATCAATGAAACGGTGGGACGCGCGGTCGAAGCGCCGGCGGACGAAAATACCCCGGCGCAACCGGCCGGGAGGCGTCTGCTATACGTCGGCGACATCATCGCGGGCGTGGCGGCCGCGACACCGGCCGCAGCCGAAGCGGCGTTGCGCCTGATCCGGGCGGAGTATCAGCCGCTGCCGTTCGTGGTCGATATCGAGAGCGCGCGCAGGAGCGATGCGCCGCCCGTGTTTGAGCGCCCCGTGCATGGGGAAAGCTATGCGGGCGACCCGATGGGCGGCCCGGCGCCGCAGCAGCGGGGCAACGTGCGCGGGCCCAACAAGGCGGGCTCCCGCGGCAATGTGGCCGAGGGTTTCGCGCAGGCCGACGTCGTCGCCGAAGGCGAATTCCGCACACAGGTGCAGACGCACTGCTGCCTCGAGACGCACGCGGTAGTGGCCGACTGGCGGTCCGAAGGGCTCACCGTGTACATGTCGACGCAATACACGGCTGGCGTGCGCAACGAACTGGCGCAGGCGTTCGGCATACCGCGCAGCCGGGTCCGCGTTATCGTCGGCGCGATGGGCGGAGGCTTCGGCTCCAAGTCGGGCGCCGGCAACTACGTGCGTGCGGCGGTGGCCCTGTCGCGGCAGGCGAACGCCCCGGTGCGACTCGTGCTCGATCGCAAGGAAGAGCACCTCGATAGCGGGAACCGGCCCGCGACTGTGCAGCGACTGCGCATAGGAGCCCGCCGCGACGGCACCTTCTCTGCCATCGCGCTCGATACCTATGGAACGTCAGGCGTCGGTCTTGGCGCCGGAGTCGGCAACTTCGCCCAGGCGATTTACGACTGCGCAAACTTCGATATCGCCCAGTCCGATGTATTCATCAACGCAGGGCCCGGATGCGCGATGCGCGCGCCGGGCAACGTGCCGGGTGCGTTTGCGTTCGAGCAAATGGCCGACGAAATCGCCGAGAAGCTCGGCATGGACCCGCTCGCGCTGCGCGACCGCATCGATCCGAGCCCGGTGCGCCGCGAGGAAAGGCGCCTTGGTGCCGCGCGCTTTGGCTGGAGCCGGCGGCACGCACCCGGGTCCGATTCCGGCCTTCTCAAGCGCGGGATCGGCATGGCGCAATCGTTCTGGGGCGCGAACGTGCACACCAACGCATCCTGCGAGGTGCGCATCATGCGCGACGGATCGGTCGAACTGCTCTCCGGCGTGCAGGACATCGGCACCGGCATCGGCACCGTTCTCGCCCAGGTCGTCGCCGAAGAATTGGGCCTGCGTCCCGAAGATATCGTCATCCGCATCGGCGACACGGACTTCCCGGCCGGGCCGCCGTCGTATGGCAGCCTGACCACGGCGTCGGTCACGCCGCCCGCCCGCAATGCGGCACACCGGGTAATGCGCGAACTGTTCGACGCGGTGGCGCCGGCGCTCGGCGCAGCGCCGGAGAGTCTCGTCGCGCGCGGCGGACGCATTGCCACGGCCGACAACGCCCGCGGCATGGATTTTCGCGAGGCGGCTGCATGCCTGCGCACGGAGCGCATCAGCGCGGTGGCGAGTCGCGTGGACGACTATGGCGGCTTCGGTCGCAAATTTGGCGACATGGCGTCCGCGCAAAACGCCCTGGGCGGCGTGCAGTTTGCGCAAGTGGCGGTGGACGTCGAGACCGGCATCGTGCGCGTGGAGCGCGTCGTAGCCGTGCAGGACTGCGGCCGCCCGATGAACCCCCGCCAGATCGAAAGCCAGGTGCAAGGCGGCGTGCTGATGGGCCTGTCCTATGCGCTATACGAAGAGCGCGTGATCGACCGGCGCACCGGCCACATGCTCAACGCCGATCTCGAGCACTACAAGATCGCACGCTCCCGTGAAGTGCCCGAGATCGAGGTCATCCTGCTGGAGAACTACCAGGGCATGAGCGCGACCGACGCCTACGGCATCGCCGAGCCGTCGAACATCGCCACCGCGCCGGCGATCGCCAACGCCGTGTACAACGCCATCGGCGTGCGCGTGCGCCAGTTGCCGATGACGCCCGCGACGATCCTCGGCGCGCTTGGTCGGATTCCCGCCAGGAGCCCGCGCACATGAACCGTTTCGAATGGACCAGCGCCGGCGACCTCGCCGCGGCAGCCCGTGCAGGATCCGGCACGGTTGCCGATGCCATGCTCACGCAAAGCGGCCAGCCTGGAACCAATGCCGTCATCCTGAAGGCCGGCGGCATCGACTTGCTCGATCTTATGAAGGAAGGGCTGCTCAGTCCGCGCCGCCTCATCAATTTGCGCGGCATTCCCGAATTGGGGCGCATCGTCGAAGAGCCGGGCGGCGCCTTGCGCATCGGGTCGATGGTTACGCTCGCGCAACTCGCCGGGCATCCACTCGTCCGTGCTCGCTACAATGCACTGGCCGAAGCTGCGGGGCAGTCGGCCAGTCCTCAGATCCGGCACGTGGCGACGATTGGCGGCAATTTGCTGCAGCGGCCGCGCTGCTGGTATTTCCGCTCGCTGCATCACCACTGCCTGCGCAAGGGTGGTGAGGCGTGCTTCGCTTTTGCCGGCGAGAACCAGTATCACGCGGTCTTTGGCCATAACGGTTGCGCCATCGTGCATCCCTCGACGGCCGCGACGGCTCTGGTCGCTTTCAATGCCACGGCTGAACTGGTCAGTGCCGAGGGAGCCAGGCGCGTCGTGGCGCTGGAGACCTTCTTCCTGACGCCCGACGAGGACATTGCGCGCGAGAACGATCTGAAGCCCGGCGAAATCCTGACGGCCGTGGTCCTCCCGCCATCGGGTCCCGGCGTTCGTTCCGCGCATCTGCGGCAGGGCGAGACGGATTCCTTCGATTGGCCGATTGCCGACGTGGCGGCTGTCCTTGATATGGACACGGATGGCATCTGTCGGCAGGCCTCGGTGGTCCTCGGTGCCGCGGCACCCGTGCCTTATCGGGCGAAGGCAGCGCAATCCGCGCTGGCCGGGAAGCGGATTTCCGAAGATAGCGCGCGTAGCGCGGCGCAGGCGGCCATCGCCGGCGCCGCACCCTTGAGCAAGAACGCCTACAAGTTGCCGGTCTTCGAGGCGCTGGTGAGAAGGACCATCCTCAGCGCGGCGAGTCACGCATGAACAAGAGGCCGATGAACCCCGGCACCGCGACACTTGTCCCGATGCGGTCATGAAGCGTATCAATCACAAAGGACCCAAAATCATGAACAGACGCGAAATGAATGCCGCCTTGCTTGTGGGCGCGGCAGTGGCTGCCATGCCGATAGCCGCTCGCGCGCAGGCGGTGAAGATGCTCCCTGCGCCACGCAAGGAGGCAGGCAAACCGCTCATGCAGGCCCTTCAGTTGCGCCGCTCGATCCGGGCTTTCTCGCCGCTCCCGCTGCCGCCGCAACTGCTCTCCGAGGTGTTGTGGGCAGCCTATGGCGTCAATCGCCCGAGCGGCGATCGCACGGCTCCTTACTGGCGCCACATCATGGTCATCGATGTCTATGCGGCGATGGCTGACGGTGTCTGGCTGTACGACCCGAAGGAACATGCGCTGCGGCCGCATCTCGACACCGACATCCGCGCGCAGACGGGCCTCCAGGATTTCGTCGCCACCGCGCCGCTCAACCTCGTGTTCGTGGCCCACGGCGAGAGGATGAAAGAAATCACGCCCGAAGAACGCCGGCTGTACAGCTCGGTCGACGCGGCATTTTCCGGCCAGAACGTCTATCTCTACTGCGCGTCGGAAGGCCTCGCGACGGTTTTTCGCGGAGCAGTCGACCAGGAGAAACTCGGCCGGGCCATGCAGCTCGATGACGGCCAGTTCGTCACCTTCGCGCAGACGGTCGGCTATCCCGCAGCGGCCTGAGGAACATCTTTCCGATGCTGCGAGATCGCTGCGCCCGCGCTCGCAGGGGCTGCCATCTGGAGTCGTCTGCCGAACGCGGGCGGATCGTCCTTGTGAGCCGGCCGTGATCACGATCAGACCGGCGTGGATCAGCTTCGGCGGTACCGCCGCGATCGTCACCAGCATGAGCCTGATCCTGGGCCTGGATGCGGCCGCGAGCAGCCGGCAATCCATCACAAGCGTCCTCCTGATTGTTGCTGTGGCCGACTACCTGAGTGACTCGCTCAGCGTGCACGTCTACCAGGAAGCGGAGCAGCTCGAGTCACGCGAGGCGTTCCGCTCGACGCTCGCCAACTTTGTCACGAGACTGCTCGTCGCGTTGAGTTTCGTCGTTCTCGTGATCACGCTGCCTCGTGATGTGCTCGTCGCAGTTACGCTCGCGTGGGGCTTCCTTCTCCTGGCCTTGCTCACCTTCGGGATCGCGCGTGCGAGAGGCGCGCGCGTCGGCAAGGAGATCGCGAAACACGTCGTGATTGCCGCAATCGTGATCGTGACCAGCCGCTGGCTCGGAACGTGGATTGTCGGCAGCTTCGGCTGAGCGTGGGCCGATGAAACATACTGCGAATCTCCCCGGCGAGTTCGAGCTCATTGCGCGCTACTTTGCGCCGCTTGCGAGAGGGTTCCCGGGCGCCTTTGGGTTGCTCGACGACGCAGCGGTGATCGCACCGGCGCCGGGCCATGAGCTGGTTGCCAAGACCGATGCGATCGTCGGCGGCGTTCATTTCCTGCACGACGATCCGCCGGACCTCATCGCCCGCAAGGCGTTGCGCGTGAATCTTTCCGACCTTGCCGCGAAGGGCGCCGTCCCGCGCGCGTACATGCTCGATCTCATGCTGCCGAAGACTGTCACCGAGGAGTGGATTGCCGCCTTCGCCCGCGGCCTCGCCGAAGATCAGAACGAATACGGCGTGCACTTGATCGGCGGCGACACGGATTCGACGCCCGGCCCGGTGACGATTGCGATCATGGCGTTCGGCGACGTAGCGACCGGGCGGATGCTGCGTCGGGGCGGGGCGCGTGCCGGGGATACGGTGTTCGTGACCGGCACCATCGGCGATGCCGCACTCGGCCTGACGGTGCTGCGCGGCAAATCGGCGCACCTGGATCCGAAAGCCGCAGGCTTTCTCGTCGATCGCTACCGCCTGCCGCGGCCGCGCGTGACGCTCGGTCCGCGGCTTATCGGACTTGCGAGCGCTGCACTCGATGTCTCGGATGGATTGCTCGCCGACCTGCGGCACCTCTGCGAAGCCTCGGAACTCGCCGCGGTCATCGAGGCGCCCCGGGTGCCGCTATCGACCGCCGTACGCGCGGCCCTCGCGACAGACTCCGGACACATGACGACTGTCCTGACGGGCGGTGACGATTACGAGATCCTCTTCACTGCGCCATCGGCGGTGCTTGGTGAGCTGGCCGAATTGTCTCGGACGCTCGACGTGCCGATCACGGCCATTGGCCGGATGCAGTCACCGTCGATCGGAAAAGAAACTCGGATCACGGTACTGGACGAGTCCGGGGAGCCCCTCACCCTTGATCGCGGCGGGTGGACGCATTTTTAAGGGCGCTGCCGGGTTCATTCCACCCCATCGGGTACAGCCTCACGGCGACCATACGCAGCATGATGAACACTGCGTTCAACGCCGCGAAATCCACGCCGTTGCCGTGGACGCTTTCGCCTCCGACCATCATGAGCCCGCGTAGCGCATCGACCAGGAAGGTGAGGGGATTGCGTTGCGCGACTACGCGCAGCCAGCCGGGCCAAGCTGATATCCGGATCTCAGGCGGGCGACTTTCAGCATCCGATAGTGACTATGTGCGCCTGAATCTTGCCGTCCAACGGTCCCGGCCCGAACCGCTGGGCGATAGCTTGTGCTGCGATGTCGGTGGCTTCCCCGAGCCGCGACTTTCCGCGCGCCTCGATTTCGCTACGCAGCGGTGTGCCCTGGCAGAACGCAATTGCCGGGACCCGCGGAGACGTTGCCTGACTGCGTGCCGCAACGGTACTGAAGTGGGGTGACGAGCTGAACCCGCCGGCTTTCAGGTCTCCCGCAATGGCAGCGAGGTCGTAGTAGCCATGGGGCGTGCGAGCGATGAAGCGCGGCGGGTCCTCGGGAAAGAGAGAGTCGAGCGCAGTCGAAACGGTGTGGGCGAATTCGTTCTCCTCGATTCGATCCCAAACGTTGAAAATGAGAACGCCCCCCGGGCGGAGAACCCGACGTGCCTCCGAAAACGCCTTCGACTTGTCGGGAAAGAACATGACGCCGAACTGACACACCACGGCGTCAAACACGGCGTCCCCGAAGGGCAGTTGCAAGGCGTCTGCCTGCCGCCACTCCACAGGGCGCTGGGTCCCGACCTCGGAAGCCAGGTCCAGCATCGGCTGATTCAAGTCCGTCGCAACAATGGGGACGCTTTCAGGCAGCACGGATGCCAGCTTGCGAGTTACGACGCCCGTGCCGGCGGCAATCTCGAGCACGCGGGCAAGAGGCCGTGCAGCGACCCGATTCACCAGGTCCACGGCATACGGCTCAAAGATCATCGGAACGAGGTACTCCTCATAGAGCCTCGGAATTGAGCCGGCGAAGACTTTGTCGGAATCGGGATTGCGCAAGCTGTTCTCCTCTGCGCCACAACGCTTGTCATGAGCGGGCCGCGCAGGCGGGCGCAGCCGGCTGTACGGGGTCCGCTCGATGGAAGGGTTAGCCCCATTCATGGTACGGTCCAGACACATAGGTAACAGAATAGTCCGGGGACATAGGTAACAGTTTATCCATACTGCGGGCACCGAAGGGAGGTGCCCATGCCTTGGAGCGAAACGACACCTATGGACCAGAAGACGCAGTTCATTGCCGAT
>JANXPQ010000447.1 GCA_025357235.1 Betaproteobacteria bacterium | reverse complement strand
GAAAGGTATTTGCGCCGCACTTGTCGCCGATCAGCATGGAATCGCATTGCGAGAAGTTGCGCGCGCCTTGCGCTTTCGCGCCTATTTTCACCAGGCCGCGGTAGCTGTTGTTCGAGACACCGGCGGAAATGCCCTTGGAGATGATCTTGCTGCGCGTATTTTTTCCGATATGGACCATCTTGGTCCCTGTATCCGCCTGCTGGTGATGATTGGTCAGCGCGACCGAGTAGAACTCGCCCACCGAATTGTCGCCAAGCAAAATACAGGACGGATACTTCCACGTGATCGCCGAACCGGTTTCGACCTGGGTCCAGGAAATCTTCGAATTCACGCCTTTGCACAAACCGCGCTTGGTCACGAAATTGTAGATACCGCCTTTGCCGTTCTCGTCGCCGGCGTACCAGTTCTGCACCGTCGAGTACTTGATCTCCGCGTTGTCCAGTGTCACCAATTCCACCACGGCCGCATGCAACTGGTTGGTATCGAACTTCGGCGCCGTGCATCCTTCCAGGTAAGACACATGGGCGCCTTCTTCAGCGACGATCAACGTGCGCTCGAACTGACCCGACTCCTGGGTGTTGATGCGGAAATAAGTCGACAACTCCATCGGGCAGCGCACGCCCTTGGGGATAAAACAGAACGAGCCGTCGGTAAACACCGCGGAGTTGAGCGCGGCATAGAAGTTATCGCCCGCCGGCACCACGCTGCCGAGATACTTGCGCACCAGTTCGGGATGATCCTTAACGGCTTCCGAGAATGAGCAGAAAATGACGCCGACCTCGGCAAGCTTCTTCTTATAGGTGGTAGCAACGGAAACGCTGTCGAAAATCACATCCACCGCAACCCCGGCAAGTGCCGCACGCTCGTTCATGGGCACGCCGAGCTTCTCGAAGGTGCGCAGCAGCTCCGGATCGACTTCGTCCATCGAGGCGAGTTTCTTCTTCGCCTTCGGCGCCGAGTAGTAGCTGATGCCCTGGAAATCGATCTTCGGATATTTGACGTTTGGCCAGACCGGTTCAGTCATCGTCAGCCAGTGCCGGTAGGCCTTCAACCTGAACTCGAGCAGCCATTCCGGTTCGCCCTTCTTGTCAGAAATGACCCGGATGACGTCTTCGCTCAATCCCTTGGCGACGACGTCCGATTCGATGTCGGTGACGAACCCGTGCTTGTAGGGTTGGTTGACCAGATTCTGGATGACCGCGCTCACTGTCTGCTCCCGGTACGAATCAGATTGGCGAATCAGACCTTGGCGACGGTGAAACTCTCGCCGCAGCCGCACATCGCCGTCGCTTTCGGATTCTCGACCTTGAAGGATTCGTTCAGGCCTTCGCGCGCGTAATCGAGTACGGACCCGTCGATGAACTCCAGGCTTTTCCTGTCCACCACGACCGTGACATCGCGGGTTTCGAACAACTGGTCGTTGGCATCGACCTCGTGAGCGTAGTCGAACGTGTACGCCAGACCCGAGCAGCCGACTGTCTTGATGCCAAGACGAAGGCCGATGCCGCCTCGTTTCGCGAGTGCGCTACGAATGTGTTTTGCCGCGTTTTCAGTAACCGTGATCGCCATCTGCGTTGACTCCTTGACTCCTGAACATCACTCCGATCGTGTCAGACGGCAACGGCCGTCAGACGCTGCAGCCTGGACACCGTCGCACCCAATGCCTGCAAAAAATCCTCGACTTCGCCTGCTGTGTTCTGCGCCCCGAAGCTGACACGAACCGCGCCGCGCGCCAGTTCCGGCGCCACGCCCATTGCCAGCAACGTCGCGCTCGGCTCCGTGCTGGTGCTGGAACAGGCCGCCCCGCTCGCAACAGCAAATCCCGCCCTGTCGAGCTCGATCACCAGCGTCTCGCCGTCGATGCCGGGGAACGCAAAATAAGTGGTATTGGAAATGCGCTCCGCGCTGCGCCCAAAAATCTGCGCTCCCATATTCGCTGCGCCTTTTTCGGCGCGATCCCTGAGATCGCGCGAGCGTTGCGCTAATTCATCCATGCGCCGGGCCGCGAGTTCACAGGCCGCGCCGAAGCCCACGATCGCCGGCACGTTTTCAGTACCTGAACGCATTCCACTTTCATGGCCGCCACCATGGATGATCGGCTTCAGCTCCAGCCTCTTGTCCACCACCAGCGCGCCAATACCTTTGGGACCGTAGATTTTATGCGCCGACAACGTCATTGCATGCACGCCGAGCGCCTCGAAATCGACCGGGATTTTACCCAAAGCCTGCACTGCATCGGTGTGCATCCAGGCCCGCATCTCCCGCGCCATCGCGGCGATAGTCGACACAGGCTGGATCACGCCGGTTTCGTTGTTCGCCAGCATGACCGACACCAGATCGGTCGGTTCGCATAGCGCAGCCTCTGCATCACCAAGATCGACCCGCCCTTGAACGTCGGTTGCAAGTTTCCGCAACTTCCAGCCCTGGCGCACCAGGTCCTGCGCCGGCCTCGCCACGCAGGGATGCTCGATCGCGCTGACGACTATCCGGCCGGGCTTCATATATGCCGCCGCGCCGCGGATAAACAAGTTGTTCGCCTCCGTCCCTCCGGATACGAACACCACCTGCACCGGCTGTACATTCACCATGCCGGCGATCTGCTCGCGCGCCCTGTTCACCGCCCGGCGTGCACGCGTGCCGAAATCGTGGCGGCTGGATGCATTGCCATACTCCTGCCTGAGGAAGGGCAGCATCTCCGCAAGCACGCCCTCGTCGAGCGGCGTGGTCGCGTTATGGTCGAAGTAAACCTGCATTGCCCCGCCCCATCACGCTGCCGCCGGCTCCTTCGCCTTGGCGGCATTCGGCCGGTTGTCGTGGATTTGCATGACTGCGACGTCGCTGGATTTCTTCAGCTGTTTTGCGACCAGCTCGGAAAGCTTTACCGCGCGCAAATATTCAAAGATGTGCTTGTTCAGGTCCGTCCACAGATCGTGGGTGATGCATTTCTTGTCGTCCTTGCAGTTTTCCTTGCCGGCGCATTGCGTCGCGTCGATTGGTTCATCCACCGCCACGATGATGTCGGCAACCGACACCTGATCGGTTGGATTGGCCAGGTTGTAGCCGCCACCGGGACCGCGCACGCTGGTCACCAGCGCCCTACGGCGCAATTTCCCGAACAATTGCTCCAGGTACGACAGCGATATTTTCTGGCGCTCGCTGATATCGGCCAGCGTGACCGGGCCGGATCCGTTGTTGAGCGCCAAATCAATCATGGCGGTAACTGCAAAGCGTCCTTTCGTCGTCAATCTCATGGTCGCCTCAGCTTAATTTATCAATAGATACAATTGAGTAGAAATCCTACTAAGTTGATCAAGTTTAGCAAAACCCGACTGGGTTAGTCAACTATGCGATTAAGGTAAGTCGGGTCGAACTTGTCGGCCGTAGCGCGGGCATCTTCGACCTTGACGCCCATGCGGGAGAGTTGTTCGAGGATATATTCGATGCGAAGGTCAGCCGCGGCGCAATGATCGATGAGCCCATGGATCGCTTTCACCACCGGATCATTCGCATCGGCACCAATGCCGTAGGCGGAAAAGCCCATTTTCACGGCGCTTTCTTCGCGGGCACTTTTGGTCTCGTCGTCGAGAATGCGCGCGGGGATGCCCACCGCAGTGGCGCCCTCCGGCACATCCTTCACGACAACTGCATTGGAACCGATCTTGGCTCCCCGGCCTATGGTGATCGGGCCCAGAATCTTGGCGCCCGCTCCAACCACCACGCCATCACCGAGTGTCGGATGGCGCTTGCCCTTGTTCCACGAGGTGCCCCCCAGGGTGACGCCGTGATACAGCGTGCAGTCGTCGCCGATCAGCGCGGTTTCGCCGATCACGACACCCATGCCGTGATCGATGAAAAAGCGCCGGCCGATCGCCGCGCCGGGATGAATCTCGATGCCCGTCAACCAGCGGCCGATGTGGGAGAGGAAGCGCGCCAGCCATTTCAGGTCCCAGCCCCACAGTCGGTGCGCGAGCCGATGAAACAGCAATGCATGAAACCCGGGATAACAGGTGATGACCTTCCACGCCGAGCGCGCAGCCGGATCCCGATCGAACACAACGCGTATCTCTTCCCTGACTCGGTCGAACATAAAAACCCTTTTATTACTGTGGGTTGGAATATGACTATATTACTCAACTTTGGACTTTATGGCGCTCAGGAAACCGCGCAGGATATTGATCTCCTTTTTCTCCATGCGCACGCGGGCGAACATGCGGCGCATGCGCTGCATCAGGCGCTTCGGCTCCTTGGGGTCGAGAAAACCGGTTGAATAAAAGGTGTCTTCAAGCTGCCGGTAAAAACCCTCGGCTTCATCGTGAGTGGCCAGGTCGGAAGGATGTTGCGCGTAGATCTGTTCGCCGACGGCGCTCATGCGCAATTCGTAGGCAAATACCTGCACGGCCTGCGCGAGATTGAGCGAGGAATATTCCCAGTTGGTGGGAATGAGGCCGATAAACTGGCACCGGCTGACTTCGTCGGTTGTCAGTCCCGCGCGCTCTGTTCCAAATACGACCGCCACCTCTGCGCCGCCGGCCGCCTCGGCCACCACGCGGCGGCTCGCCTCGCGGCAATCCACCACTTCATGTGCCAGATCGCGGTGGCGGGCAGTAGACGCCACGGCCAATACCGTTCCGGCCAGCGCCTCGTCCAGACTCTCGCAAATAACGGCGTTTTCCAGCAGATCCATTGCCCCGGTGGCAAAAGCATCCGCGTCCGCATGCGGGAAACGTTCCGGCTTGATCAAAAACAATTGTGACAGACCCATGGTCTTCATCGCGCGCGCGGCGGCGCCGATGTTGCCGGGATGGGTGGTATGGGACAGGACGATGCGGATCCGGCCGAGCGCGGAAGGTTTATTCATTGGAACGCAATCGTCGGAGTCTTTAGAATGGCGCCTTCGTTCTTTATCACCACTCCATCCTCATGCATCCGATGCTCAACATCGCGGTGAAAGCCGCTCGCCGTGCCGGCAACATCATCAGCCGCGCCTCGGAGAACCTCGAAGTATTGACTATCAAGCACAAAAGCCTCAACGATCTGGTCTCCGAAGTCGATCGCGCCGCGGAAGACGCGATCATCGACGTGATCAAGAGCGCCTATCCGGAGCACGCGATTCTAGCAGAGGAAAGTGGGGCTTCCGGCGAATCGGAATACGTCTGGATCATCGATCCCCTCGACGGCACCACCAACTTTCTGCACGGCTTTCCGCAATACTGCGTTTCCATCGGCCTGTTCCACAAGGGCATCCCGACGCACGGCGTCATTTACGATCCGACCCGCAACGATCTCTACACTGCTTCCCGCGGCCGCGGCGCTTTCCTCAACGACAAACGGCTGCGCGTGTCGAAGCGCGACAAACTGATAGATGGGCTGATCGGCACCGGTTTCCCGTTCCGGATGTTCGAGCATCTGGATGCATACAATGCGATGCTCAAGGACCTCATGACCAAGTGCGCGGGCGTACGCCGGCCCGGTGCAGCTGCGCTCGATCTCGCAGCCGTGGCGGCCGGCCGCTTCGACGGATTCTGGGAAATTGGATTGTCTCCGTGGGACATGGCCGCCGGTGTCCTCATGGTTACCGAAGCGGGAGGACTGGTCACCGACTTCGCGGGCAACGACAAATTCATGGAGCGCGGCCATATCGTCGCCGCAAGCCCGAAGATTTTTATCGAACTGCTGCAGGCCATCACGCCGCATCTCACCGCGAAGATGAAAGCCTGACGACGCAATCCGTTCACCCTTCCAACCTGGCGGACATCGATAAATGAAACGTTATCTTGTTCTGTTGCTTGCACTTGCCTGCGGCGCAGCCGCGGCGCAAGGCAATCCGCCCGTGCGTTTGCGCGGTACCGTCGAAAGCTTCGCCGCCCCGACTCTCGTCATCAAGGAACGCAGTGGCAAGCTCATCACCCTGACGCTGCCAGACGAAACCGGCATAGCGGAAGTCATACCGACCGATATCTCGTCCATCCAGCCCGGTTCTTTTGTCGGGACGGCGGCCATGCCGCGTGCCGACGGCAAGCTCGAGTCGCTCGAAGTCGTGGTATTTCCGGAAGCGGCACGCGGCACGGGCGAAGGACACTATCCGTGGGACCTGAAGCCGGACAGCTCGATGACCAACGCGACGGTTGCCGATCTGGCGCGCTCGCCGGATGGCCGCGCGCTGATCTTGCGCTACAAGGACGGCGAAAAAACAGTGATCGTTCCCAACGGCGTGCCGGTCGTCACTTTCCGGCCTGGTGATCGCGCGTTGATCGTGCCGGGTGCCAAGGTATTCATCGTTGCAGAACCCAAGGACGACCAGTTCACCGTCAAGCGGCTATTGATCGGACGCAACGGCTTCCAGCCGCCGATGTAAATTCACCTGCGGACCCGGCAATCCGGGTCCGCCGACCATAGGGACGGACGATCCCGCCGTCCGGATTTGCCACCCGTCACGGGATGATGCGGTTGCGCCTGAACTCGGTGAACATGCGCAGGAACATCTCCTTGGAATCCACAGAATCATGGAATCCGAGGCGGCGCGCTTTGCCCATATCCGATACGATGTCGTAGTCCGAAGCGAACACGTTTTCAGGATAACCCCAGGCGACGATTTCCTGATAACTGTGCGGTTGCAGCCCGTGCCTGGCCACGATGCAATCCCACACCGGCCCCTTGTCGGCCATCGTGCGTCCGAGGCTGATGTAACGCGAAGGTGCGAGCGCCATGCCGAAGAAGTCGGCGAATTTGGGCCACAGATTCTGCCAGCGGAAGATATCGCCATTGGTGATGTTGAACGCCTGATTGGCGGCCTTGGGCTCGGTCGCCATCCAGGTGATGCCCTTGGCCAGCAACGCTGCGTCGGTGCATTGATACAACGCGGAGTAGGCCCCCGGCTTTCCCGGAAAGCTCAGCGGCAATCCCAGTTCCTTGGAGATGGCGGCGTAGACGGCGATCGCCAGCGTCAGGTTCATCGGACCGCCGGTCGAGAAGCCGCAGACGGCATGCGGACGCACGGCTGACCAGCCCCAGCGCTTGCCCTTCTGCCGTTGCTCGAGAAAATCCTGCTGGTCGTAGTAGAAATTCGGCGGCATGTGGCGCGGATCATCCTCCTTGGCAGGAGTCTTGAACGGGCCGAGGTGATTGCCGTACCACTTGGTGCCTTCGGACAGATGGACGTGCTCGAGTACCGGTGAAACAGCTTCGATGGTCTCGACCAGGTTCACCAGCATGCCCAGGTTCGCCGTGACCAGATCGCGCGGATCGGAGCGCTCGATGTAAGCCACAAAGAAAATGTGGGAGACATCCTTGAGAGACCCAAGCTTGCTCTTGCAATCGGCCGGGTCGAGCAGGTCCACCGCAATATGCCGGTAGTTGCCCGGTATGTCGGGTTTGCGGCGCGACGCGGCAACGATGTCCCAGCCGCCCTGATCGAGCAGGTACTTCAGCAAATAGCCGCCCACCAAGCCGGAAGCGCCGGTAACCAGCGCGGTGCGTTTTGTCATGATTTTTATTGGGGTCGAAGTTGATTGAAAAGGCCGCGCGGGGATTCTGTCTTCGCCTGAAGATCATGCCCGCGGCGACACCGCTGCCGGCATCTTCCCCGCAGGCGCATTACCGTTCAAGCGACACTTTGGAATGGAATGCCTGAGCTTCGGGAATGGCTGAAATCGTCCCGCATTTCCCCGTGCTTGTTGGAGAACGGGAACTTGAACATACTTGAACCTTCCAGCAGTCAAAGCCTGCCTCCAATACACGAATATTCAGCCAGGTATCGAGTTGAACACAAGCAGAGACAAGGGGTTAGGCGAGGCACCCGGCACCACGCACACGCCCATGATGCATCATGGTGAATGCCGCGCCAGTGTTCGCTTTCCGGGGCATCTACAATCGACCTACACTGGCACCTATACCGCGCTATCACCGCAAAATTGACGATCTGATTTTGTCTGGCGAGCGCAATCGATTGAACAGATTTGATCAATCTCGACTATCGGGTCAAAGCCAAAGTTCACGGTCATGCCCAAGGGACCGCCGCAGCGACTACGCCAATATTTTTGTAACGAAAAAGCTCAGAGGTGGCGCACCGTTGCGCCGTCCGCTGGAGCGACGGGTTGGGCATCAGTTACGCCACGTCGATAAACTCTTCTGGCGAGACTTCAGCCTGGCGCAACAGCCCGGCGAGAGTACCAACCTTGACCTCGCTGTGCATAGGGACCACACACCCTTTCGCCCCGCGTCGCATGATGACGTGACTTCCGGATTGACGAACCTTCACGAAACCAAGAAGCTCAAGCGCTTTAACGATTGCCGCACCAGATGTCCTGGGCAGCTTAGGCATTCGCCGGGATGCTAAATACTGTGATTACAGGATGCCCGGGCGCGGGCAGCGGGAATTCGGAAAGATAAAGTGCCGTCGCTTCTTTGAGATTCGTGACCGCTTCTTCGACCGTTTCTCCTTGCGTCGTCGTGCCCGTTTCGGGGTTCAGCGCAACATAGCCACCTTCTTCAGCAGGCGTAAGTACGGCGGTGAGTTCCATAGATAAACCTCGGTTGAGAAAGAAGCAAATTGTCGCGCATTCTCGGGTTTGATGCCCAACTTAGAAGTGAGCGGCGCAGCCGGCTTGCCGGCGAAGCGTCCGGCACCGAAGGTGCGAACTCGACTGCCGGGTTGGGCGGCTTAATACGCCGGAATGAATAAGATACATGTAAAGCAAACAACCATTTCAAGAATGCACTGAGGAATGCTTCGCCACCGGTGACGAACAGCAATGACAATCGCCGTGATTAGCGACGCGGCAAAGCCGAGACCGAACAAAATTGGCGACAGATCGAGAAAAAGCCAATTATGAAGAACCCAAAAAGGCGTCTCTGCGGTAAAAGGATTCGGAACACTCAGCCACAGCGTTGCGAAGGGAAAGCCGACAAGCGCCACAAGTAGCAGTGCTGTGTGTTGATTTGCGCATCCAATTGACCCACTTTTTCATTTGGCACTGATCCACGTAAATGACAGTGGTTGCTTGATTTTTCGCGATTTTCGCGACCTCAACACGGGTCAGTTCAAGTCGGAAAGGTGGGTCGACGCGCAACGAAAATCAACACCAGGGCTTGCCCGGCGGATTGAATGCAGGTCCGACCTGTTGGTCGCGCAGCCAGCGCATCACCGCTGCTGCGGTGAATTCCGCCCCGTTGTCCGAACGAATGAATTGCGGCTTGCCGTACAGGCGCATGAGCCTCGACAGGGTCAGGATCACGTCGCGCGAGGTGAGCGATTGGGCGACCTCGATGGCCAGGCACTCGCGTGTATGCTCGTCGAGCACGCACAACAGGCGGACACTGCGCTGGTTGGCCAGCCGATCGTGGACAAAGTCATCACTCCACATTCCGTTGGGACGCAGCTCACCGGGCAGGCGCATGTCCAAGCCGCAACGCCGCCGGCGCGGCCGGCGCCGGGGCAGGTTCAATCCTAGCTCACTCCACAGCCGGCGCACCCGGCACACCCCTTCATCGAGCCAGGCGGCGGTGCGCCGGTAGCCAAAGCGCGGGTACTGCTGGGCGCTTGCCATCAGTCTTGCAGCCAGTGCCCGGTCCTTCTGCGGCTGTCGCAGCCCGTACTGGAGCACTCGCCGGCTCAATCCCAAATACCGGCATGCCGCGCGCTACGATACACCCCGACGCGTGAGCTGCTCCACAGCTACGCGACGACCCGTCGGGGAATTCATTTTTTTCCGGAGAATTCCTTCAACCCTTCGATGACCAGAAGCTGCTCGGCCATCAGGTGCTTGAGTTTCGCATTCTCCGCTTCCACCGCCTTGAGCCGGCGCGCATCGGACACGTCCATCCCGCTGTACTTGTTACGCCAGCGAAAGAAGGTCTGCTCAGTCACGTTGTGCCGGCGACAAAGTTCGCGGATCTGCACCCCGTCTTCTCCGCTTCCCGGAAAATCCGAATGATCTGTTCCTCGGTAAATCGTTGCTTCATCTGAAAGCCCTCCATAGTCAAATTACCATCAGGACTCACAGACTGCTTGGCTACAATTTACCGACTCAGGTCACCACCTGGCTGCGGAGCGCGCTGGAGCTGCGGCTGATGCGGGCTGCCGATTCGTAGGAAGAGCGTCGACAGACTCGACGTTTCTGAATCGCGCTCCCTGCCCGAATTGCGGGGGCGGAGGCGTTGCGGTTATGAAACGAGCGAGAGGCGACCCTTCTGGACGGCCCCTTCGGACAATGGCCCGAATCCAAATACATCGACGACTGAGCACGAATTCCGCCGCGCCGATGCCACGTCAGATCCCCATGCATACGATGAAGCTGTCGGCGAGGTTGGCCTGCACCGTCGCAATGGTCGCCGGTGCGCCGCCGCCCGCCGAGGTCTGGATCGCTCGCATCGATCCGGTCGCGGGATTGCCGTCATCCAGGAGTGCGTCAAGTTGCAGCACGAACTGCCCGAGGATGTTCGACGAGCAGATGACGTAACTGCCAGGAGGGCCGTTGCCGGCGCTGAAAGTGGTCAGGGCGACATTGCTCTGGATGCCGATCTGGCCGCCGTTGGCGTTCTTGAGCCAGTAATCGGAGCCGGCAGAGCAATCCACCACGGTGGACCCGTTGCCAAGGCCGGCCATGCGCACGTGTTGCCAGAACAGGCAGCTCTCGTCGGTGTTGGTCGTGGTATTCCAGGCGCCGTCGATCACGCCGTTGCCCACCGCGCCAGGTGTGGATGCGGGCGTGGCACCGGGTACGTGGGTCGCTACGAGCGCATCGTCGCCGGGTAAAGACTTGAATTTGTCCTCGTAGGCGTAGAGTTGCACCGGGATATTGCGGAAATCTGTGGCGTAACTCTTGACTTTCGCGTTGTTGATCAACTCCTGGCCTTTGATCACACCGCCTAGCAGAAGACCAATGATTACCAGCACGATTGCGATCTCGATTAGCGTGAAGCCCTTTTGCTCGTTTGCGTTCATGTTGATGTCTTTAAATATTTTTGTTGCGTGAAATGTGTCACCAGCTTATGTTTGAACTAGACGAGCATGCCTTTGATCATCGCGAGAACGACCAAAATTACCGTAGCGACCAAGCCCCAGATGATCGCTGTTTCTGATAGCAGATTGGCGCGCGCCAGTGCTGCGCTCATCCTTTCTGTGTCGATTTCGTCCATCGCTGCATCTCCCGCGAAACCTGTGGTGCGCGGGAGGAGATACTCGCGGAAGTGCATGCCTATAGTCGGCAACGCACTTCACATCTCGAACGCTATCCGGCGCACTCTCCTATGCCGCAACGGCTATGCCATTCCGGGGCGTCGAAAAAGTGACACCCGGAATAGGTGACAAGGCACACTGTTTCCGAGCGCAAAGAAAGATTGTCGGAATACCGACGTAGAAACATGTCGAATGCTCAACATAGTGCGCGGCCGCAAAGCGTCATAGAATGCCGGTCGCACGCGGCTGCGGTCGAGCATGCGCGTGCTGTTTGACGAGGCCAGGGGTTTTTCCTATCCGTTATCGCAGGCGCGCAAGCCCAGATGAAAAAAGGCCGCGTCACCAGGGAGGCGGGTAGCGGCCAGTGGCTTTGCCCGCGCTGGAGGTGCGAGCGTTAGCCATTGACCAGATTAGCACTGCGAACTTACAGGACTCTTACCCCCTCAGCGCACCGCAAGCGCCATTTGCACGGGTAGTACCTTGACGATGTCATGGTAGCGGGAACAGAATAACTGCCCCTAGCCAAGTAATTCCGAATTCGGGAAGCAAGAATAACAACGAGAGGTCGGGGCGTTAACCGATCTGTGCGACGTGCGCAAATCTTACGGGAGGCGTGAACGATGCACTAGCAGGAGGAAAACAGCATTGGCCCGGCCTATGATGATACGGTCGGGCTTTTTATTTGTGGTCAATCATTATTCTGCGCTTCTGAAGCAGGGGGTGCGGCATTTGCTCGGAGGATTGTCCATCGTGATCGCCTCACCGAGCCCAACGGAAAACGATCTTCTTGCTGCGCTGCCGGCGGCGGACTACAAACGCTTGGCGCCCCATTTGGAACCAATTCCATTGGTACCGGGTTTAGCGCTCTACGAACCGGGCTCTACGCAGAAATATGTGTACTTTCCCACCCATGGCATAGTGTCCTTGAATCGCCGACATGCTGGGGGTGCGCCGCGAACACGTGACCGAGGCGGCCGGCCATCTGCAGGCCGCAGGACTGATTCATTACAATCGTGGCAAGATCGATGTGCTGGATCGGCCCGGGCTGGAATCCCGCGTCTGCGAGTGATATGCAGTGGTGAAACGGGAAACCGATCGCTTGCGTCCCACGTTAATGCACCACCAGGCGGGCTGGGAGCGCGCGAGGTAAAGTGGCAACTGATCGACACGCTCTACGGGCAGATGAATCCAATTCACTCACACTGGGAATGATGGCTTCGCGGCAATCTCGCGTGTTGGTGTCAGCCAGGCGTGCTGCGCCATCGTATTCCACATAGCCAACGGGGAAACGACATGACCATCTACGTCGATCCCCTCATGGGCCACGGGTGGAAACTGCACGGCGACACCGTGGAAAACTGTCACATGTTCACCGATACCAACATCGACGAGTTGCACGCCTTTGCCGAGCGGATCGGCATGAGGCGCGAACGGTTTCAGGATAAGCGCATCCCGCACTACGATCTCACCCCGGCGCACCGGCGCCTGGCGCTAGCCTGCGGTGCGGTCGAAGTCGATCTGCGCCAAGCCGTGGAACTGTGGGGGCGAATTCAGGGACGACCCGGCGCGCTCTCCATCGAGGAGATCGGCACTGAACAAATCGTTACCGATTCAAATCGGCCATCCCGCTGACCCATTGCAGGGCCTCTCGCAGGTGCTGGAGGGCATGGCGCTCCGCAGACTTGCCGTAATCTTCCGCACGCTCCTCAGCAGGCTTCAGTGATCTCATGGCGCAGTTCACGGAAAGAAAATACCATCGCGAAACGAGGGCCCCAAGGGCGGAGGCGAGTTCGCGCGCTTCCCATTCGTCCGGATCCCGGTCATCGGCTTCGATGGCGTCGAGCACAACGCCGATGTATTCCTCTGCCATCGACTTGCGGCGATGGTCCGGCCCTTCGAGCAACGCTTTGACGGTTGGCGCCGCATTGAGCAATTGTCGTCCATTCATCTCAATCCTCTGGCGAAAGCGATCGGCTGGCGATCTATCTGTTGGATAAAGTGCGTCCGCTTCGTTTTCTTCACTTCACCGACTAAGTACCTATTTTCGTAAATATGGCGACGTATAGATATTGCCACTTTCAACCATCTTGGTTATCCTCTCTTCGATGGAGGCTTACCGAGAATGTCCAGACACAGCCCTTTCACGATCCGTCTGTCGCGCAAAGAGCGCGAGATATTGGAAAGCCGCGCGCGCAAGTATACGTTGCCATATTTCGAGGTTCTGCGCGCCAAGATAATTCTCCTTGCCGCCGAAGGCAGCCCCAACGACGAGATTGCCACCGCGCTCTCGGTCGGTCGCGATGTGGTGAGCTTGTGGCGCAAACGCTTCTTCCATGAACGACTGCCGGGGCTGGAAGAACGCCCACGCCCGGGCCGCCCCCGGGTCTTTCCCCCCAGAGTTGGTGGTACAGATCAAGGCCCTCGCCTGTGAACTGCCTGCCACCCGTGGGCTGCCTCTGTCGCGCTTTAGTTGTGCCGACATTGTGCGCGAGGCGCAGCAGTGCGGCATCGTTGCGCGCATCAGCGACACGACGGTGTGGCGCTGGTTGCACGAGGATGCCATTCGGCCTTGGCAGCACCGCACCTGGATCTTCCCACGCGATCCGGATTTCGCGCGCAAAGCCGGGCGTATCCTCGATCTGTACGCCAAGCAGTGGGAGGGCAAGCGCCTGCGCTGCGACGAATTTGTGCTCTCCACCGATGAGAAAACCAGCATTCAAGCCCGCGTGCGCAAATATCCCACCTCGCCACCGCGCCCGCACTGTCACACTCGCGTCGAACACGAGTACGCACGCGCCGGGGCGTGGGCCTACTTGGCGGCGCTTGACGTGCATCGTGCCAAGGTCTTTGGCCGTTGCGAGAAAACCACCGGCATCGATCCGTTCAGCCGCCTCGTTGACCAGGTCATGCGTGAGACGCCCTACCGCGACGCGCGGCGCGTGTTCTGGATCATGGATAACGGCTCCTCGCATCGCGGCCAGCCCTGCGTGCGACGCCTCACCGAGGCCTATCCCAACTTGGTTCCCGTTCACGGTCCGATTCACGCCAGTTGGCTTAACCAGATCGAGATCTATTTCTCCATCGTCCAACGCAAAGCCCTCACTCCCAATGATTTCTCCTGCCTCAATGAGGTCGAGGATCGACTGCTGCGCTTCCAAGAGCACTACGAGAGCATGGCTACACCCTTCGATTGGCGATTTACGCGCAATGACCTCGCCAAGTTGACCAAGAAATTCCTCGCCAAACCTGTTCCCTTGCGCCTCGCGGCCTAAGATCATACGTTGCCGAATTTATGAACCAGACTACTAAGCAATCCCGCAATTTTGTCGGACGCAACCGGGCGGCTCATGAGAAAGCCCTGCACCTCGTTGCACTGGAGCAACCTGAGAAGATCCAACTGATCTTTGGTCTCGACGCCTTCCGCAACGACTTTGAGTCCAAGGGAATGGGCGAGCGAAATGATCGTCGATACAATGGTCCTGCCTTCCGGATTTTGGGTCATGCCGAGGACGAACGACCGGTCGATCTTGAGCGTATCCATCGGCAGCCGGGCGAGGTAATTCAACGATGAATATCCGGTCCCGAAATCATCGATCGCGAAAGTGACGCCCAATTCGCGCATCGTCTTGAGCCGCTCGATATTGCGCTCGATGTCTTCCATCAACAGGCTTTCCGTGATCTCCAGCTCGAGCGTAGGCTCCAAGCCTTCCTGGGACGCCAGCGCATTCTGCACGTCCTCCACGAAATGCGGGTCGCGCAATTGCTGGGCTGAAACGTTGACCGCAACCCTCGGAACCGGCAATCCTTTGCTATGCCATCGCTGCTGATCGGCCAGCGCCTGGCCCAGCGCCCAACGTCCGACCTCGAAGATCATCCCCGTTTCTTCCAGGATATGGATGAACTTCAGCGGTGGCACCATGCCGCTATCCGGGTCGTTCCAGCGGATCAGCGCCTCGACGCCCGTCATGTTCCCGGAGACCACATCGAACTTCGGCTGGTAATGCAATACGAACTGCCCGAGTTCAATTGCCTTGCGCAGCTTGGTCTCCAGCACCAGGATTTCGGCGACCTGCGCGTTCATTTCGGGTGCGTAGAATACAAACCGTCCTGTCGTTCGCTTTGCGTCTCTCAGCGCGGCCTCGGCATTTCGCAGCAGGGATTCGGCGGTGCTTCCGTCCGTCGGGTAAACGGAAACCCCGGCACGGGCAACGAGTCGAATCTCCCTGCCATCGATGATGAATGGTGCACCGAAGCACGCCTTCATTCCATCTTCGAGGAACTGGGCGAGCTCGTTGGCGTCGCGTGCACGTATGATCACCCCGAAGCAGTCCGCCACCACGCGCGCAGGATTGGAACATCGGGTCGCCGCCGCATTGGCTTGCAGGCGGCGTGCGATCAGACGCAACGCCTCGTCACCGGCCTGCCGACCCAGCGTGTCGTTGACCATGCGCAGGCGCTCCACATTCATTAGGGCCACTGCCACCAGTTCCGGGCTGTCGGCCCGGATGTGTAGCTGCTGGCTCAACCGTTCGCTGAACAGCGACCGGTTGGGAAGCCCGGTCAGTGGATCGTAATAGGCCAAAAAGTCGACCTTCTCTTCTTTGGCGATGTACTCCAGCCCAAACGAAACGTCCCCGGCCAACTCCTTCAGCAGCTTGATCTCCTCGTCGTCGAAGAAGTTTCGCTCGGGTGCATACAGCGTAAGAATTCCGAATGTCTGGCCTTCCACGAACAGCGGCAGCACGATCACCGACTTCGCGCCCAGCCGAATGGCCGCTCGCCTGACGCTTAATGTATCCGGGCCCATCTTGCCATTCCGAAAGTCCGGATTAGCATCGATGTCGTTATCGAAGGCGGCCCGTCGTTCGCGCAATGCCACCTCCGCGGGCCCCCCCGGCACCAGCCCGACCGGACGATTGGAAGATTCGCTGCCGGCATCCCAATCCATGAGCAGACCCGCTTGCGCAACCGGCGCGAGCGTTCCGCTTACATGGTCCAACGTGGCAATCCACCCGACGCTGAATCCCCCATGCTCCACGGCAATGCGACAGGCCTCATTGAACAGTTCCTGCCGGTCGCGGATGCGGATAATCGCCGAGTTGATACCGCTCAGTACCGCATGAATCCGGCTCAGCCGTGCGATCTTCTGCTCTTGGTTCCGGCGTTCGGTGATGTCGTGGAAGATCACCTGGGCCGTCCCGTTGTCGAGCATCTTGAGGCTGACCTCGGCAGGGAAGGCTGTCCCGTCCTTGCGCCGCACCATGCGCTCGAACCGAATTACCTGACCGGCAACGACCGCCTCCATGCGCTTGGTATGGATTTCCCTTTCCTCTTCCAGATACGTCACCTTGCCGTTCAGGCCGAGCAACTCGTCCTCGGTGTAACCCAGGAGCTCGCAAGCGCGCGAGTTCCCGAGTAGAAAGTTGCCCCCCGCGTCGCTGATTAATATGCCGTCCGCGGCTTGCTCGATGAGTTGGCGGTACTTGGTTTCGCTTTCCCGCAGTTGCTGTTCGGCCCGCTTCCGGTCCGTAATGTCGATCGAAATGCCGCCAACCGAGCGCACGCCGTGGGCATCCGTGATCGGAAACCGGTGGATCGACATGGTGTGCATGCTGCCATCCCCGAAGGCCAACGTTTCTTCGAAGTTGAGGGCGAGTCCGCCTTGCAAGACCCTGGCATGAGCTGCGAGGATCTCCTTCGCATATTTCCCGGGAAAAATTTCGGTTAGATGCCTGCCAATCACGTCTTGCTCCGCCATGCCCAGGAAAGAGAGGTAGGTTGGATTGGCATAGGTAATTCGACCGTCGGCGTTTACGATGCGCGCAGATGCAGGGCTCGAATCCTGGAAGGCACGAAAGCGCTCTTCACTTGCCTGCAGCGCTTCTTCGGCCTGTCTGCGCCCGGTGATGTCATAGGCCACCACGATCCTGGCTCGCCTGCCTTCGAATTCAAGATCGTGCGACGCGATCTCCACGTCGATCAGTTCGCCGTTCTTTTTCCGGTGCTGCCAGATTTCCGGCTTGTTCACCGCGGGAAGCGGTGCTGCAATATGCTCCGCCAGACGGGAGCGGTCTTTCTCGGGGCGAATGTCCTTGATGGTCATCGCTAGAAATTCCTCACGGCTGAATCCGTAGCGTGCCACTGCAGTATCGTTCACCGCCAGAAAACGCAGCGTCTCAATGTCGTACACCCACATTGGATGCGGATTGCTTTGGAACAGTGCGCGGTATCGCTCCTCGCTCTCACGCAACTGGTGTGCTAGAGCCTGGCGCGCTCGTCGCTCCCCGGCCTCTTTTATCGCCCGTTCGACCGCGGCAGGAAGTCGGAGCAAGTTGTTCTTGAGGACGAAGTCCACGGCGCCGTTTTGCAACGCGCGAATGGCATACTCCTCACCGAGGGTGCCAGACACGAAGACGAATGGGATATGAGGGTACGACTCGCGGGCAATCCTGAGTGCTTCCATGCCGTCGAATTTCGGCATGGAAAAGTCGGACAGAATCACGTCAGGCTGGAAGCCTTCGAGCTCGCGTAGATATTCGGTGGCCGTTTCAACCCGATGGGCGTCACAGCGGAGGCCGGCGCGCTTGAGTTCTCTCAGCATGATCTCGGCGTCGGTTGCGACGTCCTCGACCATCAGGATCCTGATCAACTGACTCATGAAATCGTGGGGCTTCCCTGCAATGCGCCGAACTTGCCAAACAGTCTACACCTGCTCAATCAATTTCGGCCTATCATTCCTGGCAAAGTTCACTGGCATACTCACTGGATAGTGCGAAGAGTTCGTCCCAGCGCGTCACCATGCAAACTCGATAGCATGTTCGCCATTCTTTTTGAGGCGGAATAAATCCAATCGGCATGGATGTTAGATGACCTGCGGAAGCAGCCGCACGAGCTGCTGGGGAATTCGGGAGTGCCGGCATGCGGCTTATCACCACAGTGCGCGGTCAGGGTTCTGCCAATGAACTTTCCATAGGAGTCACCGCGATGGACGAAGATGTGAACACGCGTGCAAGCCATCGTTCGGATCCCGACCGTCAACCGTCGTCGCCCGATACGGATTTTAGAATCGTCGCTGAAGATGCACCGGTAATGCTGTGGTTGACCAATGCGGAAGGAAAGGTGGTCTTTACCAACTCGAAGTGGATGAAGTTTGTGGGCAGCCCCACGGGCGGACGCGTCGGCGGCGACGCGTGGATCAAGGCCCTGCATCCCGACGACCTCGACGCATGTCTGAGGATC
>JANXPQ010000431.1 GCA_025357235.1 Betaproteobacteria bacterium | reverse complement strand
GTATTGTTCAGCGGATGGATTTCGCACGCGCTGATCAGCGCCAATGAGCGCACGCGGTTCCTGCCGGGGGCATCCTTGGGCAGCAAGGCAGGCTGGGGATATTTCTCCTCGAGATACTCGATGATCGCCAGCGACTGATACAGCCGAAGGCCGTCGTGCTCCAGCACCGGAACAAGGTTCTGCGGACTGACGTCCGAAAACTCGGGCGCGTACTGCCGGCCCTTGGCCAGATGGATGCTGGCCTGCTCGTATTCGAGGCCCTTCATGTTCAGCGCGATGCGCACGCGGTAGGACGCGGAACTTCTGAAATAGCCATAGAGCTTCAACATCTGTTCTCCCGTTATTCCCCGTGTTCCTCAGCGCACCGCATTGAGTTCGCGATGGCGCATCAGCAGACCGGCAGCGATGCACATTTCCTCGGCGTCCTTGAACGTCGGCACACCGGCTCGTTCCATGCTCGAGAACCAGTCGCGTCCCTGCTCGAGCGTACCCATCATGCAATGCAGGATCGGCAGCTTCGACGCCTTGCACAGACTGGCGAGCGCCTCGACCACCGCACCGGCTTCCACCATGAAAGGCACGACGTGAATCATCAGGATCGCATCGAAATATCCTTTTTCGGCGTCCAGCGCGGCTGTGAGCGAAGCGGAAAAGCGGTCTGCGCGCGCGTCCGCCAGCAGATCGACCGGGTTGGCGATCGCCGCTTCGGGCGGCAGGAAGCTGCGTAATTTTTCCGCCATCGCGGCAGGAAGTTCCGGCAACACGAGGCCCTCGTCCGTCGCCTGGTCGGCCGCCAGCACACCCGGGCCGCCGGAATTCGACAACAGCAGCACGCGCTTGCCGATGCCTTGCGGAAATGCGCCGAACGCCTTGCCGGCCAGCAGCAGGCGCCGCAGGCTCTTGACCCTGACGATGCCGCTGCGGCGGCAGAATTCATCCGTCACCGTATCGTCAGCGGGCCGGGATCCGGTATGGCGAAACGCGGCGTCGCGTCCGGCGGCCGTGCGCCCGCCGATCAGCGCGATCACCGGCTTGGTCTTCGCCGCTGTTCGTGCCGCCTCGCCGAAACGTGCCGCATCGCCGAATGATTCGACGTAGAGCAGGATCGCCGTGCAACGCTCATCGCGTCCCAACTGCTCGAGATATTCGATGATGCCCAGGTGCATGCTGTTGCCGACCGAGACGACCGCGCCGAGCGGGATGTTGTAGGCGTGACTGGCGTCGATTGCCTCTTCGATAATGGCGCCCGACTGCGAAATCATCGCCACCGCGCCGCCCTTGGGCATGTCGCGGAAAAAAGTTGCGGCGAACGGCGCCTTCGGGTCCAGCAGATTGATCACGCCGGCGCAGTTGGGGCCGCCGATCGTCAATCCTCTCGCCGAAGCGAGTTTACGCAGCGCGGCGTCGCGCGCACGACCGCTTTCGCCCGCTTCGGCGAATCCGCCGGGCAGGATCAGGATGTTCTTGTGGCCGGTGTCCGCGGCTTCGGTGACGACTTCAAGGATGCTGTCGGGCCGCACCAGCACCGCGACCAGATCGACCGGGCTTTCCAAGTCCCGGAGCGAAACCGCCACCTTCAGGCCGTCGATTTCGCCGCCCTTGGGATTGATTGGCACGATGCGCCCGGCATAGCCCGAAGCCCGCAGGTTGCGCAGCACGGCGCCGCCCGAACTCGTCGGCCGCTCTCCCGCGCCCACCACCGCGATGCTCTGCGGATTCAGAAAACTGGCGATGGCGTTCATAGCGGGCATTTCTCAGGCTCCTCGCAACCGGCGTGCGACGTCGCGAAACGTATCGCGCCCGCCGAAGCCGCCCGCCTTGGTTACCAGCCAGAGCGATGCGCTGCCCAGCCTGATGCGCGCATACGGGATGCCTGGCATCAGATCGCCGAGCACCTGCAGTGCCGGATTGCCGCTCGCCGCCAGGATCGCGATTGCCGTATCGCCGCCGGTCGCAACCAGTGCCTCGGCCCGTGCGCCGCGCACGATTTCAATCGCGTGCTTTGCCATGTCGGCTGCAACGCATTCGGCATCGCCCTCATTTCCTTCGTCGTCCGCCGTGGCTTTGAGCACCAGGTTTCGCGCAAATGGAATCTTTGCCGATTGCAGCCGGCCATTGGGCGCAAGCAACACTGTGGTTTCCGGTTCCGCGGCCAGTGCTTCGACCTGCTCGGCGCTGCGCGTCGCGCGCGAGCCGACCGCGAACACAATGGTGCCGGTTACATGTTGCGGGCCGGATGGCGCGGGATGCCCATCGACGCAGACTTGGGCAAGAGCGCGGGTCAAGCCCGCCGAACCAACCATCAGCACGGAGTGCATGCGCGGCGCAAAGCTTTCGACAATGTTGGCCAGATCGGCATCGGTTTCGCTGTCGGCAATCCAGATATCAGTCCCGCCATCGAACGCATTCGGTGGCGCAATCGTTTGAACCCGCAATCCAGGCTTCGCTGCCGCAAAGACCTCGTGCAGCGGTGCCAGCGGCGGCGGCGACAATGCATCTTTCGCAAACGCGGTCTGTGCGAGCGGCTTGCCGTCGACGTACACGATCCCTCCGCGGACGGTGCGCCCTTGTGCCGGAAATGCCGCGGCGATCACGGCTTCACGGCGGCCGCTGATGTCGAGCAACGCCATCGTTTCGGCGACGACATTGCCTCTGAGCGTCGAATCGATTTTCTTCACGACGATATCGAAACCGCCGATGCCGAGGTAGCGCACGATGTCGCGCACGCGTGCAGCGGCCAGGTCCGCCGAAAGATGCCGGGTGTCGGTGTTGACCGAAACAACGCGGGCCGATTTCAGGGAAGCAGGGTCGCAGCACATCGGCACGGCGACGACCCAGGTTTCGATGCCGAGCGCGGCAAAAGGTCCCGCGCTGTCCATTGCCCCGGTCAGGTCATCTGCAACGATCAGTACCCTCGGACCTTCTGTCATTCAGCTCTCACCACAGTCAGCAAAAAACGCCACCAAGGCGGCTATCGGATTTTTATGCGGCCACGTGGTCGGCCATCTTGCGGGCGTAAGCGATCGCCGCCTGCATGTTGACGTTGCTGGCCTTGCCGGTCCAGGCGATGTCGTGGGCCGTGCCGTGATCCACCGACGTGCGGCGGATCGGCAGCCCGAGGCTGACGTTCACGGTCTCGTCGAACGCGATCAGCTTGGTCGGGATGTGTCCCTGGTCGTGGTATTGCGCGACGACGAGATCGAATTCGCCCTTGAGCGCGCGATAGAACACGGTATCGCCGGAGATCGGCCCCTTGACGTCGATGCCTTCCTTCTGTGCGATTTCGATCGCCGGCTGGATGCGTTCGATTTCCTCGCGGCCGTAAATGCCGCCTTCGCCACTATGCGGATTCAGACCGGCGACCGCGATGCGCGGCTTGTCGATGCCCAGTTCGCGGAAGTGCTGATTCCCAGCGCAGATGGTCGCGACCACCCTTTCGATAGTCGGACGTTCGGCGGCATTCTTCAGCGACTGGTGCGTGGTGACGTGGATCGCGTTCAGCTTGTCGCTCGCCAGCAGCATGAACGAAGACTTCGCTCCGGTCAGGTGCGCCAGCAACTCGGTGTGGCCGTCGAAGTGATGGCCGGCGGAATGCATGGCGGCCTTGTTCAGCGGTGCCGTGACGATCACGGCAATCTTGCCGCCCAGGGCGAGCTTGACCGCTTCTTCGACATACCGATAAGCCGCCTCGCCGCCGGCGGCGGAAACCTTGCCGTCGACAATCTTGTCTTGATCCTTGGTCACGACGTTGACGACCGGTACTTCACCGTCCTTCGCGTCGAGCCCGTCCACGAACTTGAGTCCCGTGCCAAGCAGCTTGTCGGCGCGTTTCAGGATGGCGAGATTGCCCACCACAGCGGAAAGCGAGCGCGTTGCCGGGCTCATCTGGGCAAGCGTCTTGACGATGATCTCCGGGCCTATGCCCGACGGATCGCCCATGGTGATGCCGATTCTTGCGATCATGCGATCCTCGTGGTTTCAGGTAAATGAAAGGAGCGAAATTATAGCCGAGCGTGATGAGCCCATCAGACTGCGCCGTGTTCCTCGGGGGCAATCGCAACCCGGACTTGCGTCGCTGTCGCAAGTTCACCGCCGACATCGATTATTTTCTGCGCGGCCCGCTCGACCAGTTGCAGGTTGGACAATTCGCAGCCGTATGTTGCATCCTCCAGCCCGACACGCACATGGCCGCCCTCCGCCAGCACGCGCGGAATCATCGGCAGGA
>JANXPQ010000418.1 GCA_025357235.1 Betaproteobacteria bacterium | reverse complement strand
ACCAGCACGGCGTTGATGCCCAGTTTTTTCGCGCGGGCGAGCGCCTTGTCGGCGTCGCGTTTGTCCTTGAAGGGCCCGAGCTGGACGCGCGTTTCTAGATGGGCTTCGATACCGGCGCGTTGCAGTTGCTTTTGCAAGGCCTGCGCGTTGGCTGGCGAGGTAAATACGCCGACCTGGATCATGTAGGCCTTGCCCGGAACCAGAGCGGTCTTCTCCGCGGGCGCAGCATCTGCCACGGGTGCGGGTGACGGCGCAACGCTGGTCGCGTAGGCCGACGGCGCCAGTTTCTCGTTGTTGACTACTTGCGGCGGTGGCGGAGGTAAGACCGGCGTCTCCGACTTGACCGCCGGGACGCCGGATTCCTGCGCAGGCGGAGTAATCAGCGCCTGGGACGGCTCATGGGAGGGCATAGGTGCCGCCGGGCGATCGCGAAACCGGTCGACCAGCGCCAGACCACCGATTGCAAGGCCGATCAGTACCACGGCGGCGATTAAGCGTCGTCCCGTGCGCGATTTGGTCTCTTCCTGGGAAGGTGTGGCCGGATTACTGGAATGGGGCGGCATATCGTTATTATTTGGACTCTGGACTACTCGATGCTATCACTGATTTTCTGGTCTTTCGCTGCTGCCCTGCAGGCGATCCGGTGGCCACTCTCACCCACATCGGCCGCGATCTCGGGGCAAGGCCATTCCTTTCACGGTGACTCCATGCTATCCTTATGAATTAGCTTCAAAAAACAAACCTACTGGAGATATTTGATGGCTGTTGAACGCACCCTGTCGATCATCAAACCCGACGCCGTGGCAAAAAATGTGATTGGACAGATTTATTCGCGGTTTGAAGGTAGCGGATTGAAGATCATCGCGGCAAGAATGGTGCATTTGTCGCGTAACGACGCCGAGGGCTTTTATGCGGTGCACCGGCAGCGCCCGTTTTTCAACGATCTCGTGAGCTTCATGATCTCCGGTCCGGTCATGGTGCAGGTGCACGAGGGTGACGGTGCGATCCAGAAGAACCGCGATCTGATGGGGGCCACCGATCCGAAAAAAGCGGCCAAGGGATCGATCCGCGCCGATTTCGCGGATAGCATCGACGCCAATGCAGTGCATGGTTCCGACGCACCGGAAACTGCGGCTGCGGAAATCGCCTATTTCTTTCCGACCCTGAATATCTACTCGCGCTGATGCCAGTCAACCTGCTTGATTTCGACGCGGAACGACTCGCCGGTTTCTTTGCCGAAATCGGCGAGAAGCCGTTTCGCGCGCGGCAGGTGATGCGCTGGATTCACCAGTTCGGGCAGTCCGAATTCGAAAGCATGAGCGACTTGTCGAAAGATTTGCGCGCCAGGCTGGTTTCCGGTGCGATGGTGCAGGCACCGTCAGTCATGGCCGATTCGACCGCGACCGACGGAACGCGAAAATGGCTGCTTTCCGTGGGCGCCGCCAATGGCATCGAGACCGTGTTCATTCCCGAAACAGGGCGCGGGACGCTTTGCGTATCGTCGCAAGTAGGTTGCGCACTGGAATGCGCGTTCTGCTCTACCGGCAGACAAGGTTTCAATCGTAATCTGACTGTAGCTGAAATCATCGGCCAATTATGGTGGGCCAATCGCGCGCTCGGGGCAACGCCGAAAGGCGAGCGGGTGATCAGCAACGTGGTCATGATGGGAATGGGCGAACCGCTGGCCAATTTCGACAATGTCGTTTCCGCCATGAAAATCATGCTGGACGACTATGGTTACGGCTTGTCTCGCCGGCGGGTCACGCTGTCGACTTCCGGGATGGTGCCGGCCATGGACCGGCTTGCCGCGAAGTTGCCGGTGGCACTCGCAGTATCGCTGCATGCCCCCGACGACGAACTGCGCGATCGCCTCGTGCCGATCAACAAAAAATACCCGCTGAGGGAGCTGATGGCGGCCTGCAAACGCTATATCAAGGTCGCGCCGCGCGACTTCGTCACATTCGAATACGTGATGCTCGACGGCGTCAACGACAGCGTCGATCAGGCGCGGCAACTTGTGGAACTGGTCAAGGGCGTATCGTGCAAGTTCAACCTGATTCCTTTCAACCCGTTCCCGGATTCCGGGTTCGAGCGCTCTTCACCCGGACGCATCGGCGCGTTTCGCGACGTGTTGATGCAGGCCGGCCTGGTCACGACGACGCGCAAAACGCGCGGCGAGGATATCGATGGCGCATGTGGCCAGCTTGCCGGCCAGGTGCAGGATCGCACGCAGCGCAAGACGCGGCGCACGATGGCGGCTCCGGCATGAACAGAATTGCGGCCCTGATCTTCGTGGCGTTACTCGCCGGTTGCACGCCTCCTGCGAACAAATCGGAAACCGGTGAGCCAAGAAATGCCGCCGAGAACCGCGCGCGCGTCCATACCGAACTCGGTGCGGCTTACTATGGCGTGGGACAGATGTCGGTGGCCGTCCAGGAACTCAAGGAGGCCATCAGTGCCGACCCGGGCTACGGTCCTGCGCACAGCCAGCTCGGGCTGGTGTACATGACACTCAAAGAAGACGCGCTGGCGCAACAATCTTTCGAGCGCGCGCTGAGGATCGATCCGAACGATTCCTCGGCGAACAACAACTACGGATTGTTTTTATGCCAGCGCAAGCGCGAAAAAGAGGCCATGAAATATTTCGCCGCCGCGCTGAAAAATCCGCTCTATGCCACGCCGGAAAATGCCTATACGAATGCCGGCATCTGTTCCCGCCTGCAGGGCGACGATGTCAAGGCGGAAGAGTGGCTGCGCAAGGCGCTCGCGCTGCAACCGAATCAATCCCAGGCGCTATATCAACTCGCTGATATCGCATTCAAGCGCGATGAGTTGATTCCCGCGCGCACACTGCTGAACCGTCACATGCGGGTAACAACCCCGTCTGCCGATGCATTGTGGCTGGGGGCGCGCATCGAGCAACGCCTTGGCAATCGCACGGCAATGTCGAGTTACGGTGTTCAATTGAACAACCGGTATCCGGGTGCTGCGCAGACGAAGGCATTCAACGAGGGACGCTTTTAGTGAGTGACCCCGCCAATACCGGGCCTGCAACCGCAGAGTCTGCTTCCACCCCTTCCGAAGGGGCGGGCGCGGCTGGTGCGATGCTGCTGCGTGAGCGTCGCCGCCAGGGGTTGAGCCTCGGCGACATTTCGCGCCAGCTCAAGCTGTCCGTGCGGCAGGTCGAGGCGCTGGAGCGTGACGACTACTCCGGATATAAAGGCCAGGTTTTCATCCACGGGTTCATCCGCAATTACGCGAAGCTGCTCGGCCTCGATCCGCAACCGCTGATTCGCGCCACCGATGCGCTGCTGAATCCGCCGCAGGTGCCGGCTGCCGTGCCGCGCGAGCCGGAACGTTCCCGTCCCGTGCATGTGGAACAAAGCAAACTCCGTCTTTGGCACGTGGCCGCGATCGTGCTGATTGTTGGCATCGCAATGTCGGTCTATTTCGGTGGTCGCCGCGCGCCGGATGGAGGACGCAGTGCTCCGTCGGTCGCGGCGCGGGACAAGTCCGTGCCGTCGTCGAAAAATACCGCAGAAACGAAGGCGTCCGCGGAACCCAAGTCCAAAGCCGAGCCAAAACCGGAAGTGGAACCTGCTGTAAAGCCGGCAACAAAATCCGACCCGAAACCTGAAGCAAAGCCGGACACGAAGATTGAAACGAAGGCCGAAACCGCAGAGCGCCGCGCGCCGGTTGAAACGAGTGGGGCGATTGCCGCGGAACCCTCCGGACGCGTCTTGGTGCGCATGGTCTTCGAGCAGGCGTCCTGGGTCGAAATCAAGGACCGCACCGGCAATACGATCTTTGGTCAACTCAGTCCTGCGGGCAGCCGCCGCAGCGTAAGCGGCGAGCCGCCCCTGTCCATCGTGGTCGGCAATGCCGCCGGCGTTCGTCTGTTCCAGGGCGACAAGAGCATCGATCTGGCGCCGCACACGCGAGTGGACGTTGCGCGGCTGACGCTGGAATAAGGCGGCCGTTTTCTCATGTCTGGCAATTCCATTCCCCGTCACGAAACTCGCCAGGTCCGCATCGCCGGCATTGCCGTGGGCGGCGGCGCGCCGGTAGTGGTGCAATCGATGACCAATACCGATACGGCGGATATTCAGGCCACTGCGCGCCAGGTCGGGGAGCTCGCGGAAGCCGGTTCTGAATTCGTGCGCATCACGGTCAACACCGCGGAAGCGGCGGCGGCCGTGCCGGAAATCCGCAATGTGCTCGAGCGCGATGGCTGCCGCGTGCCGTTGATAGGCGACTTTCATTTCAACGGACACAAGCTGCTGACCCAATTTCCGGATTGCGCGCAGGTGCTGGATAAATACCGGATCAATCCCGGCAACGTCGGTCGCGGGTCGAAGCGCGATGATCAGTTCGCGACCATGATCGAAACGGCATGCCGCTACGGCAAGCCGGTGCGCATCGGCGTCAACTGGGGCAGCCTGGATCCCGACCTGCTGGGGCGCATGATGGATGACAACGCGCGCCTGCCGGAACCCGGTGAGGCGACCGACGTCATGCGCGAAGCGCTGATCGTGTCGGCTCTGCAAAATGCGCGGAAGGCGGAAGAAATCGGCTTGCCGGGAAACCGCATCATCCTGTCGTGCAAGGTGAGCGGTGTGCAGGACCTGATCATGGTGTATCGCGAACTCGCCGCTCGTTGCGACTACCCGCTGCACCTCGGTCTGACCGAAGCGGGCATGGGGTCAAAAGGCATTGTCGCGTCCACAGCGGCATTGGCGGTGCTGCTGCAGCAGGGCATCGGCGATACCATACGGATTTCGCTTACGCCCGATCCGGGCGGGGATCGGGCGCGTGAGGTCGTCGTCGCGCAGGAAATCCTGCAGACCATGGGCTTGCGCTCGTTTACGCCCATGGTCATCGCGTGCCCCGGTTGCGGGCGGACGAGCAGTACGGTTTTCCAGGAACTCGCCGACAAGATTCAAAGTTACCTGCGCCGGCAGATGCCGGTCTGGCGCACGCAATATCCGGGAGTCGAGGAAATGCGCGTGGCCGTAATGGGCTGCGTCGTCAACGGGCCCGGCGAAAGCAAGCACGCCAATATCGGCATCAGCCTGCCGGGCTCGGGCGAAACGCCGGTGGCGCCGGTGTTCGTCGACGGCGTGAAGACCGTGACACTGAAGGGCGACCACATCGCAGAAGATTTCCATCGACTGGTGGATGACTATGTCGCCAGCCACTACGGCCGGCCCGCTGGAAACGGTCAGCGGGCGGCGACCAACAATGAAGAATCCGCGCAGGCGCTTAGTTGAGCGCCCGCGCAATCTCGAGACAAGCAAGCTTCATGGCGCAAACGATTCAGGCGGTCCGCGGGATGAACGACGTCCTGCCGGACCAGGCTCCGCTTTGGGAGTTTTTCGAAGACACGGTGCGCGGCTGGCTGGCTCGGTACGGCTATCGCAACATCCGCATGCCGATCCTGGAAAAGACCGAGCTGTTCGTGCGCTCCATCGGCGAGGTGACCGACATCGTCGAGAAGGAGATGTACACCTTCGTCGATCAGCTCAACGGCGAGAGCTTGACGCTTCGCCCCGAGGGCACAGCCTCCTGCGTGCGTGCGATGATCGAGCACAACCTCCTTTACAATGGCGCGCAGCGTGTGTTTTACCTCGGGCCGATGTTCCGCCACGAGCGGCCGCAGAAAGGCCGCTATCGCCAGTTTCACCAGGTCGGCGTCGAAGCGCTCGGTTTTTCCGGGCCGGACGTGGATGCGGAGCATATGGTCATGGGCGCGAGCCTTTGGAAGGAGCTGGGTCTCGACGGCCTCCAACTCGAAATCAACACGCTCGGCAACGCCGTTTCGCGCGGCCGATTTCGCACACGCCTGATCGCCTATCTTGAGGGACATGCGGCCCTGCTCGACGAAGACGCGCGCCGGCGGCTGCATAGCAATCCGCTGCGCGTCCTGGACAGCAAGAATCCTGCGATGCGGGACCTTATTGCGTCGGCGCCGAGGCTCGCCGACGACCTCGACGACGACTCACGCCGGCATTTCGAGGAACTGCAGGGGTTGCTGAAAAACGCCGGGATCGGGTTCGTCATCAATGATCGTCTGGTACGCGGCCTGGACTATTACAATGACGTCGTTTACGAGTGGACCACCACCAGGCTCGGCGCGCAGGGGACGGTCTGCGCCGGCGGACGTTACGATGGCCTGATCGAGCAGATCGGCGGCAAACCGGCGCCGGCCTGCGGTTTTGCGATTGGCGTCGAAAGATTGCTCGCGCTGCTGGAAGATTCCGGGGTTGCAGCGCCGTCCCGCGCCGCGGATGCCTATCTGGTCCACAGCGGCGAATCGGCAAGCCGCTTCGCCTGGAACGTCGCGGAATCGTTGCGCGGCCGCGGACTTTCGATCGTGCTTCACTGCGGCAGTGGCAGTTTCAAGTCGCAGATGAAACGGGCTGACGCCAGCGGCGCCCGCTTCGCCGTGATCATCGGCGACGACGAAGCGGGAAGGCAGGTCGTTTCCCTCAAGCCGATGCGGGAAGCCGGGGAGCAGGTGCAGGTCGATGTGGAGCAAGCCGCGGCAATGATCCTCAAATCAATCAATCTTTGATTCACTCACTACAGAAGATTCCGACATGGCATTCGATCTCGAAGAACAGGAACAGATAGCCGAACTGAAACAGTTCTGGAAACAGTACGGCACGCTCATCGTCACGCTGGCAGTGTCCGCGCTCGTCGCGTTCGCGGGCATGCAGGGCTGGCGTTATTACAAGCAAAGTCAATCCGAGCAGGCGTCTTCGCTGTTCACCAAGTTCGGGGAGGCGGTGCGCAAGAACGACGTCAAGGAAGTCCGTGCACTTGGCAAGCAGGTGATGGACGGATTCGGATCGACTGCGTACGGCCCGACGGCGGCGTTGCTGCTGGCCAAGACCAACTACGAAAACGGCGATACCGCCGCTGCCACCGAGCAGCTGCAATGGGCGATCGACAAGGCAAAGGACGCCGAAACCGCCGAGGTGGCGCGATTGCGGCTGGCGAGCATCCGGCTCGACGAGAAGAAATATGACGAAGCGCTCAAGCTGCTCGAAACAAAACACAGCACCGCGATGGAAACCCTTTATGCAGACTTGCGCGGCGACGTGATGCTCGCGCAGGGAAGAAGTGCGGAGGCGCGTGCTGCGTACAAGATGGCGATCGAGAAGAGCCTGCCCAACAGCAGCTATCGCAGCGTCGTGCAGATCAAGCTGGATGCCCTCGGGGGCGACAGGTGACCGGAATGCAGTTGCGTTGGCGTTTTGCGTGGATGTTGCTGCTGGGCCTTGTGCTTGGTGGATGCGGCAGCAAGGGTCCGCAGCCCGTGAAGCTGGTGGATTTCAAGCCGTCGGCAAAACTGGCCGTGGCCTGGAGGGTCAACATCGGCGATGCAGGTCGCTACATCTTTACGCCCGCGACATCTGGCGACAGCGTGTTCGCGGCCAGCAATCGCGGCGATTTGCTGCGAATCAACGCCGCCAGCGGCAAGACGCTGTGGCGGGTCGACACCAAGGCGCCGCTTTCGGGGGGCGTGGGCGTCGGTGAAAACTTGGTGCTGGTCGGAACCTCGAAGGGCGCGGTGCTGGCCTACGACCTCGAAGGCAAGCCATTGTGGCAGTCGAAGGTATCGAGCGAAGTGCTCAGCGCGCCGCAGGCCGCGGGCGAATTCGTCGTCGTGCGCAGCGGCGACAGCCGCATTTTCGGCCTGGACGCAAGGGACGGTTCGCGCCGCTGGGAATACCAGACCACGCCTCCCCCGCTGACGCTGCGGGCCAATCCCGGCGTCGTCATCATCGAAGGATTCGTGATCGCCGGCATGCCGGCGGGCAAACTGGTGGTATTGAATATCGCCAACGGCGGCCTGGTGTGGGAAACCGTGGTGGCCGCGCCGAAGGGAGACAATGAACTGGAGCGCATCACGGATATCGCCGGACCGCCGCTGGTGGAGACGGGCAGGGTGTGCGCCGCTACCTTCCAGGGCAGGGCCGCGTGCTATGAGACCCAGAAAGGCGGCCAACTGTGGGCGCGACCGGCGTCCAGCGTCGGCAGCCTGGCCGCGGACGACCTGAGTGTATATCTGTCGGAAGATACGGGCTCGGTGGCCGCGCTGGACAGGAACACCGGTGCGAGCGTGTGGAAACAGGATAAGCTTGCTTATCGCAACCTGAGTGCCCCGCTGGCAGCAAAGGATTACGTAGTCGTCGGCGACTTCGAGGGTCAGGTGCATTTCCTGAAATTCGAGGACGGATCGTTCGCCGCTCGCATAGCGACCGATGGGGGTGGCATCGCTGCGGCCCCGAAGCCGATCGGCGACAAAGTTCTGGTGCAGACCCGCAAGGGCGGCATCTACGCGATTTCGATTAAAAAATAGCTGTATCGGCATCAGTTACCCGGACGGCTCTCCCGTCTTCTCCAACGCCCAAGTGAAACCAACCATCGTCCTGGTCGGCCGGCCGAATGTCGGCAAGTCGACCCTCTTCAATCGCATGACGCGGTCGCGCCAGGCGCTGGTGGCCGATATTCCCGGCCTGACCCGCGATCGCCATTACGGGCACGGCGAATCCGGCACGAAGTCCTATCTGGTGGTGGATACCGGGGGCTTCGAACCGGTGGCCAAGGACGGCATCTACAAGGAGATGGCACGCCAGACGCGGCAGGCCGTGGACGAAGGCGATGCCGTGTTGTTGCTGGTCGATGCGCGCCAGGGACTGACTCCGCTCGACAGGCAGATTGCCGTTGAACTGCGCAAGACCGCTCGCAAGCTGTGGCTGGTGGTCAACAAGGCGGAAGGCCTGACCCACGAGGCCGCCGCCGCCGAATTTCACGAACTAGGTCTCGGCGAACCGCTGACGGTGTCGGCGTCGCACGGCGACGGGGTGCATGAGTTGGTGGATGTTGTCCTCGAAGAATTTGCGGCCGACGACGAAGAGACGGAACTGGATGACAAGCATCCGAAGATCGCAATCGTCGGCCGTCCCAACGTCGGCAAGTCGACCCTGGTCAATACAGTGCTCGGCGAGGAAAGAGTCATTGCCTTCGACCAACCCGGCACCACCCGGGACAGCATCTACATTGACTTCGAGCGTAACGGCCGCTCATACACGCTGATCGATACCGCGGGGGTACGCCGCCGGGGACGCATGGAAGACGTGGCGGAGAAGTATTCGGTGGTCAAAACCCTGCAGGCCATCGACGATTGCAATGTCGTGGTACTGGTGCTCGACGTAACGCAGGACGTGTCCGATCAGGATGCGCACCTGGCGGGCTTCATTCTAGAGGCCGGGCGCGCGCTTGTAGTGGCAATCAACAAATGGGACGCCGCGGACGAAGAAGCGCGCGAAAAAGCCAAGCGCGACTATGGCCGCAAGCTTAATTTTCTGGATTTTGCGCCGGTGCATTACATTTCCGCACGTAGCGGTCTCGGCGTTCCGGCACTGCTCAGTTCGGCGAATTCTGCCTATGCCGCCGCCATGTCCAAGCTGTCCACGCCCAAACTTACGCGGGTATTGCTCGCTGCGGTGCAAAAGCAGTCGCCGCCGCGTAACGGCGTGTCCCGTCCCAAACTGCGCTATGCCCATCAGGGCGGCATGAATCCGCCGTTGATCATGATTCACGGCAATGCCCTGAATCGTGTGCCGGACAGCTATCGTCGCTACCTGGAGCGCGCATTCATGGCCGCTTTCGATTTGCGCGGCACCCCCGTAAAGGTGTTTTTCAAGCAGGGCCGGAATCCTTTTGCCGGGCGCAAGAAGGGGTGATTTTCGCCGTGTTTTTCCACGGGATGGTATTGCGCCCGAAAATCCAGTACAGTAAATATGGGTCGAAAAATAAAATAAGGAGCCGCCATGAGCGCGAAAGGCCAGTTGTTGCAAGACCCATTTCTGAATGCATTGCGCAAGGAGCACGTGCCAGTCTCGATCTACTTGGTGAATGGAATCAAATTGCAGGGACAGATCGAATCGTTCGACCAGTACGTTGTATTGTTGAAGAATACCGTGACACAAATGGTCTACAAGCACGCGATTTCCACCGTCGTGCCCGCACGTCCGGTGAACTTGTCTTTGGAGCATGGGTCCGAAGACTGAGTGTTCGTCGATCCCGTTTTGTCCGCTTTGCCGCTTCCGCCTTTGTCGTCATCCCGATTCCCGGAATGCGACGCGTGAGGTCGCGCGCCGCGAACGCTGATCCCGGTCCTTTTCCCACTGATGTTTGATCGCCCACGCGGCGGCGACCGCGCCGTTCTCGTCAGTCTCGATTTCGGCAATCTGGATTTCGCCGAGTCGCAGGAGGAAATCCGCCGTCTGGCGGAAAGCGCCGGTGTCGAGCCGGTTGCCGTCATCAAAGGCAAGCGGCAGAGGCCTGATGCGGCGACCTATGCCGGTTCCGGGAAGGTCGAGGAAATTGCCGAAGCGGTCCAATCTGCCGGCGCATCGCTGGTATTGTTCAATCATGACTTGTCACCAGCGCAGCAGCGCAACCTGGAGAAACGCTTCGAGTGCCGGGTCGTCGACCGCAGCAGCCTGATCCTGGACATCTTTGCGCAGCGAGCACGCTCCCATGAGGGCAAGCTGCAGGTCGAACTGGCCCAACTCGAACACCTGGCGACCCGCTTGGTGCGGGGCTGGACCCACCTGGAACGCCAGAAGGGCGGTATCGGCCTGCGTGGACCGGGCGAAACCCAGCTGGAAACCGACCGACAGTTGTTGCGCAAGCGGGTCAAGGTTCTCAAAGACAAGCTCGACACCGTGCACCGCCAGCGGCAAACGCAGCGCCGCGCCCGTCAGCGTGGCCAGGCCCTGTCGGTTTCGCTCGTCGGTTATACCAACGCCGGCAAGTCGACGTTGTTCAACCGGCTCACCCACAGCGAAGCCTATGCGGCCGACCAGTTGTTCGCGACACTGGATACGACTTCGCGACGCATCAGCGGAGCCGGCGGCGCGGCGATCATCATGTCGGATACGGTGGGTTTCATCCGCGATCTTCCGCATACCCTGGTGGCAGCTTTCAGCGCAACGCTGGAAGAAACGGTGCATGCCGACCTGTTGCTGCACGTGGTGGATGCTTCAAGTCCGGCGCGCGACGATCAGATTGCGGAAGTGAACAAGGTGCTCGTCGAGATCGGCGCGGATTCCGTCCCGCAGGTGGTGGTGTTCAACAAGATCGACGCGGCCGGTCTGCAACCCGGTGTCGAACGGGACCAGTATGGTAAAATCGTGTCAGTCCGCGTTAGTGCGAAAACCGGTGTAGGTCTGGAGTTTTTGCGCGTCATGCTGGCTGAATTGCACGAAACGCAGCGCAGCGCCACGGGTGTTGTCGCAGCCTGAATACGAAGGCCCTTACCGGGGCTGGACTTCCTGTCAAATTGAAAGCAAGCACGAATGGCATTGAATGATCCGCAGTGGGGAAAGCGCGGCAACGACGGGCCACCCGATCTCGATGAACTATGGCGTCGCCTGAATCAGCGGTTGAACTCCCTGTTCGGCGGCAAGGGCGGAGGTGGCGGTGCGCCGCAGGGACCGAGCGCGCGCCAATTTGGCGGCGGGTTCGGGCTGTTGGTTATCCTGGTGCTGGTGGTATGGCTGGCCAGCGGCTTTTACATCGTCGATGCCAGTCAGCGCGGCGTGGTGCTGCGCTTCGGCAAGTTCGTCGAGTCCACCCAGGCCGGCCCGCGCTGGCACATGCCATGGCCCATCGAATCCGCAGAAGTCGTCAATGTGACCGGTGTGCGCACCGTGGAAATCGGCTATCGCAACAACGTCAAGAGCAAGGTGCAGAACGAATCGCTGATGATCACGGATGACGAGAACATCATCGACATCCAGTTCGCCGTGCAATACATCCTCAAGGATCCCCAGGATTACCTGTTCAACAATCGCGATGCCGATAAATCGGTCATGCAGGCTTCCGAATCGGCGATCCGCGAGGTTGTCGGCAAGAACAAGATGGATTTCCTGCTTTCCGGGGGCAAGGAAAAGATCGTCGAAACGGTGCAGATCCTGCTGCAGCAAATTCTCGACCGTTACAAGACCGGCATCACGATCACGCGAGTGACCATGCAGGACGCGCAGGCTCCCGAGGAAGTCCAGGCCGCATTTG
>JANXPQ010000397.1 GCA_025357235.1 Betaproteobacteria bacterium | reverse complement strand
AAGCCCATGATAGAAATCGGCGGCAAGCCGATCATCTGGCACATCATGAAGATCTACTCGAGCTATGGTGTAAACGATTTCATCGTGTGCCTGGGTTACAAGGGCTACGTGATGAAGGAGTATTTTGCAAACTACTTCCTGCATCAATCCGATGTGACCTTCGACATGGTCGGTAACAAGATGCAGGTGCATCAGAACAGCTCGGAGCCGTGGCGGGTCACCTTGGTCGACACCGGCGACGCGACTATGACGGGCGGCCGCCTGAAGCGCGTGCGAACCTATCTCGATGATGAAGACTTTTGCTTTACCTATGGCGATGGCGTCAGCGACGTCAATATCAAGGATCTCGTTGCCTTCCATAAGGCGCAGAAGAGGCTGGCCACGCTGACGGCAGTGCAGCCACCGGGCCGGTTCGGTTCGCTGAATCTGGACGGCTCGAAAATAACGAGTTTCGAGGAAAAGCCGCAAGGCGACGGTGGCTGGATCAACGGCGGATTTTTCGTCCTTTCGCCGAAAGTGCTGGACTATATCGAGGGGGACGCTACGGTATGGGAGCGGTCGCCCATGGAGCGTCTGGCCCGTGACGGCCAGCTTGGATCCTTCTTCCACAAGGGGTTCTGGCAGCCGATGGACACACTACGGGAGAAGACACATCTCGAAGAGCTGTGGGCATCCGGCAAAGCGCCCTGGAAAGTATGGTGACGTTCGCGAGCTTCTGGCGCGGTAAACGCGTCCTGGTCACCGGCCACACAGGCTTCAAAGGAGGATGGCTGACGCTCTGGCTCGAATCCCTGGGGGCAAAGGTTACGGGCTACTCGCTGCCGCCGCCGACCGAGCCGAGTCTTTGTGTGGTAGCGGATATTGAGAATTCGATTACCTCGACGCGGGACGATGTCCGCGATCTGGCGGCGCTGAAGCGTTGTCTAGAGCAATCTTCGCCCGAGATCGTGTTTCATCTGGCTGCACAGGCGCTTGTGCGTCCGTCCTATCAGGATCCGGTCGATACCTACTCGACCAACGTGATGGGAACGGTAAATCTGCTGGAAGCCATCCGGCACTGCGCCAGCGTAAAGTCTGTGGTCATCGTGACCAGCGACAAATGCTACGAGAACCGGGAATGGGTGTGGGGCTATCGTGAAGATGAAGCGATGGGCGGCTATGATCCTTACAGCAACAGCAAGGGATGTGCGGAACTGGTTACAGCGGCCTTCAGGAATTCTTTTTTCAATCCCGGCGAATATGCGCGACACCATGTGGCCATCGCTTCCGGCCGCGCGGGCAACGTCATCGCTGGGGGAGACTGGGCGAAGGATCGCCTGCTCCCGGATATAGTCCGCGCCATCATTGCGGGCCAGCCGGTGAAGATACGCAATCCCGCCGCAACCCGTCCCTGGCAGCATGTGCTGGAACCGCTGAGCGGATATCTTGCCTTGGCGAAGCGCCTGTACGAAGAGGGGCCGAAATTCACCGGGGGTTGGAATTTCGGGCCTTGGGACCATGACACAAAGCCCGTCCAGAGCATTGTCGAGGAAGTTACCAGGTTGTGGGGTGACGGCGCACGCTGGGAGAAGGACGGCCTCGACCATCCTCATGAAGCAAGATATCTGAAGCTTGATTGCTCCAAAGCTCATTCCCTGCTCGACTGGCGGCCGAAACTTCGCGTCGAAACTGCGCTGGCATGGACTGTGGATTGGTACAAGGCCTGGCGCGCTCGAAAGGACATGCGCGCACTTTCACTGAAACAGATCTCAACCTATTCAGAAATGTCATCCCAATGAGTTCCAGCAAGTGCCGTTTTTGCCATACTCCGTTAGAACACACGTTTGCAGATCTCGGCATGTCGCCAATTTCCAATGCATTCCTGAAATCCGACCAGCTGAATAAAAAGGAACCGTTCTATCCGCTGCATGCCTACGTGTGCAGCGGGTGCCTGCTGGTCCAACTCGAACAGTTCGAGAGTCCGGACGCCATGTTCAATGACGAGTATGCCTATTTCTCGTCATTTTCCGATTCATGGCTCAAGCATGCGAAGAACTACACGGGCGATATGATCCAACGCTTTGGCTATAGCCCGTCGAGCTTCGTGGTCGAGATCGCGAGCAACGACGGCTACCTGCTGCAGTATTTTGTCGAGAAGAAAATTCCGGTGCTGGGCGTGGAACCTTCCGCCAACGTAGCCGAGGCGGCGCGAAAAAATGGCGTCGATACCCTGGTGAAGTTTTTCGGGGTGGATACGGCGAACGAGCTTGCCGCCAAAGGACGTCGCGCCGATCTTCTGCTGGGCAACAACGTGCTCGCCCACGTGCCGGACCTGAACGACTTCGTCGCTGGAATGAAAAT
>JANXPQ010000430.1 GCA_025357235.1 Betaproteobacteria bacterium | reverse complement strand
CGCTGGATTTCCGACGGCGCCAGCATGGTCAAGTACTTCAAGGAGAAAGGTTACACCCCGGACCTCCAATACGCCGAAGACGACATACCCAACCAGCTCGCGCAGATCGAGAACATGATCACCAAGGGTTCCAAGGTCCTCGTGATCGCCGCGATCGACGGAACCACGCTGTCGGGTGCGCTGCAGAAAGCGGCCGACGCCGGAATCAAGGTCATCGCTTACGACCGTCTGATCCGCGGTTCGAAGAACGTGGATTACTACACCACTTTCGACAACTTCCAGGTCGGCGTGCTGCAGGCGACCTCGCTGGTCGACGCGCTCGGCCTGAAGAGCGGCAAAGGTCCGTTCAACATCGAATTGTTCGGCGGTTCGCCGGACGACAACAATGCCTTCTTCTTCTACGACGGCGCGATGTCGGTCCTCAAGCCGTACATCGACTCGGGCAAGCTCGTCGTGCGCAGCAAGCAGATGGGCATGGACAAGGTCGGCACGCTGCGCTGGGACGGCGCGGTTGCGCAGGCGCGCATGGACAACCTGCTGTCGGCTTTCTACGGCAAGGAGAAAGTGCACGCGGTGCTGTCGCCTTACGACGGCCTGTCGATCGGCATCCTGTCGTCGCTCAAGGGCGTGGGCTATTGCACCGCGCAGCAGCCGTGCCCGTTCGTCAGCGGCCAGGACGCCGAGGTTCCCTCGGTGAAGTCGATGTTGCGCGGCGAGCAGTACTCGACCGTGTTCAAGGATACGCGCGAGCTCGCCAAGGTGACGGTGGCGCTGGTCGACGACGTGCTTGCCGGCAAGAAGCCGCAGATCAACGACACCAAGACCTATAACAACGGCATAAAAGTGGTGCCGTCGTATCTGCTCAAGCCGGTGGCGGTGGACAAGACAAACTGGAAGCACATCCTGATCGACAGCGGTTACTACACGGAAAGCCAGGTCAAGTAGTCCGGTTTACTGGGCGTGGTCCTGCGCGTACGGGCGCAGGACCACTTTTTTTGTATACTCGTCCACGACGAGCACGCCGCGTTCGCAACGACACGCAGGTAAGACCGATGGACGCCATCCTTGAAATGCGGGGCATCACCAAGACGTTTCCGGGCGTTAACGCGCTGGACAACGTCAACCTGGTCGTGAACAGGGGCGAGATCCATGGCGTGGTCGGCGAAAACGGCGCCGGCAAGTCGACGCTGATGAAGGTGTTATCCGGCGTCTACCCGTATCCGGACTACAGCGGTCGCATCATCTTCCAGGGCCAGGAGCGGCGGTTCAAGGGCATCCACGACAGCGAAAAGCTCGGCATCATCATCATCCACCAGGAACTGGCACTCGTGCCGCTGCTGTCGATAGCGGAGAACATCTTCCTCGGCAACGAGCCGTCGCATTTCGGCGTCATCGACTGGAACCAGGCCTTCACGCGCACGCGCGAGTTGCTGGCCAAGGTCGGCCTGGACGAGTCGCCCGCAACGCGCGTCACCGACCTCGGCGTAGGCAAGCAGCAGCTGGTCGAGATCGCCAAAGCGCTGTCCAAGGAAGTCAAGCTGCTGATCCTGGACGAGCCCACGGCGAGCCTGAACGAGACCGACTCGGACGCGCTGCTCGAACTGCTGCGGGAGCTGAAGGCGCACGGCATCAGTTGCATCCTGATTTCGCACAAGCTCAATGAAGTGGCGAGGGTGGCGGACTCGATCACCGTGTTGCGCGACGGCTCGACCATCGAGACCATCGATTGCCGCCAGGGCCCTGCGAGCGAGAGCCGCATGATCCGCGCGATGGTGGGCCGCGAGATGGACGAACGCTTCCCGCCGCGCACCCCGAAGATCGGCGAGGTCGTGTTCGAGGTTGAGGACTGGCATGCGCATCACCCGATCCACCAGGAGCGCGAGGTCATCAAGGGCGTGTCGCTGGCGGTGCGACGCGGCGAAATCCTCGGCATCGCGGGCCTGATGGGCGCCGGACGCACCGAGTTTGCGATGAGCCTGTTCGGCCGCGCCTGGGGCCGCGGCGTCAGCGGCCGCGTGCGTTTGCATGGCCGCGAGATCGACGTCAGTTCGGTGGCGCGCGCGGTCGAAGCGGGCCTGGCCTATGTCACCGAAGACCGCAAGGCGCTGGGCCTGATCCTCGGCGGGGAGGTACGGCGCAACGTGACGCTGGCCAACCTGCCTGCCGTGGCCACCGCCGGGGTGATCGACGATGGCCGCGAGTACGCCGTGGCCGGAGACTACCGCGATCGGCTGCGCATCCGCTGCGCCAGCGTTTTCCAGCCGGTGGTCAACCTCTCGGGCGGCAACCAGCAGAAAGTCGTGCTGAGCAAGTGGCTGTTCGCCGACCCGGAGGTGCTGATCCTGGATGAACCCACGCGCGGCTTCGACGTCGGCGCCAAGTACGAAATCTACACGCTGATCAACGCCCTCGCGGATGAAGGCAAGTGCATTATCATGATCTCGTCGGAGATGCCCGAGCTGCTGGGCATGTGCGATCGTATCGCCGTGATGAACAATGGTCGCTTGGTCGCCGAGTTCGGCCGGTCTGGATCCGGGCCTGGCGACGCGACGCAGGAGAAGATCATGCACGCCATCGTCCGCGATCAACTCAACTGACGCATCGACCCACCATGCGAACCGAAGCCGCCGCTGCGCCGGACACGACGCCAAAATCGGAACACCCCTCAGCCACCGGAACCGGATGGCTGCGCGGCCACCTGCGCGAGTACGGTCTGCTCCTGTCGCTGATCGCGATCATGGTGTTCTTTCAGGTCATGACCGACGGCACCCTGATGCAGCCGCTGAACCTGACCAACCTGGTGCTGCAGAACAGCTACATCGTCATCATGGCGCTGGGCATGCTGCTGGTGATCGTCGCCGGATATATCGACCTGTCGGTAGGCTCCGTCAGCGGCTTCATCGGCGCGCTCGCGGCCGTGCTGATGGTGAGTTGGGGCTGGCACTATGTGCCGGCCACCCTCGTCTGCCTGGCGGCGGGCGCGCTCATCGGCGCTGCGCAGGGCGTGTGGGTGGCGTACTTCCGCATCCCGTCGTTCATCGTCACGCTCGCGGGCATGCTGGTGTTCAAGGGCTTGGCACTTGCTTTGCTGCAGGGGCAATCGGTCGGCCCGTTTCCTGAAACGTTCCAGCACCTGAGCTCGGGTTTCATCGCCGACCCGCTGGGCGGCGAGAACCTGCGCCTGACCTCGCTGCTGTTGGGTATCGTCGCGGCGCTGGCGATGGTGGTACTCAAGGTGCGAGGCCGCGCGGCGCAGGCCAGGCACGGCATGCAGACCGAGCCGCTGGCGGTCTTCGCGCTCACGCAGCTGGCGTTCGCCGCCGCAATTGTCTATTTCGCATGGGCTCTGTCGTCGTACAAGGGCCTGCCCAATGTGCTGATCGTGATGGTGGTGCTGATCGTAGGCTACGACTTCATCACGCGGCGTACCACCATCGGGCGGCGCATCTATGCGCTCGGCGGCAACGAGAAGGCGGCGCGATTGTCCGGCATCAATACCGAGCGGCTGTCGTTCTATACCTTCGTCAACATGGGCGTCCTCGCCGCGCTCGCCGGACTGGTTTTCGCCGCCCGCCTGAATACCGCTACGCCCAAGGCGGGACTCGGCTTCGAGCTCGATGTCATCGCCGCCTGTTTCATTGGCGGCGCTTCCGCTTCCGGCGGAGTCGGCAAGGTCCTCGGTGCGGTGATCGGCGCGTTCGTCATGGGCGTCATGAACAACGGCATGTCGATCCTCGGGGTGGGCATCGACTATCAGCAGGTCATCAAGGGATTGGTGTTGCTGGCCGCCGTCGTCATCGACGTCTACAACAAGAATAAGTAACGGGTGGCCGGCGCCGCGTTCTAGAGCGCAGCGAACTGATAGACCGTCGTCTGGCGATACTTCGCGCCCGGCATAAGGATGGTCGAAGGGAAGTGCGGCTGGTTCGGCGAGTCGGGAAAGTGCTGCGCTTCCAGGCAAAAACCGAAGCGGCGCGTGTAAATCTTCCCGTTTTTTCCGGTGATGCTTCCATCCAGGAAGTTGCCTGAATAGAACTGCAGTCCCGGCTCGGTGGTCAGCACGCGCAACGCCCGCCCGCTTTTCCTGTGGTAGACCTCCGCCGCTACTTCGAGCCGGCCAAGTTTCCCGGCGAGGATGAAGTTGTGGTCGTAGCCGCCGGCGCGCTTCAGTTGGGTGTCGTCGGCATCGATGCGTGCGCCAATGCGCGCGGGCGTCCTGAAGTCGAAAGGCGTTCCTTCCACTGCGCGCAGCTCACCGGTCGGGATCAGGCTCGCATCGACCGGCGTGAAGCGCTCCGCGAACAGCATCAACTCATGGTCGAGGATGTCGGCGTTGTCGCCGAGGTTGAAAAAGGAATGGTTGGTCAGGTTGACCGGGGTCGGTCGATCGGTGACTGCGCTGTAGTCTATTTTCAGCGCATCGTCGCGGGTCAGCGTAAAACTGACCTCCACATCGAGATTACCGGGATAGCCTTCCTCGCCATCCGCGCTGCGATACCGCAATACCACCGCATCCCTGCGTCGCGTGTCCTGCGCAATCCACATGGACCTATCGAATCCCAGCAATCCTCCATGCAGGTGATTGGCGCCGTTGTTGGTCGCGAGCGAGTAGTTGCTGCTGCCGAGGATGAACCTTCCGCCGGCAATGCGGTTGGCGTAGCGTCCGACCGTTGCGCCGAAGAATTTGCGGTTAAGTGAATAGCCTTCCAGATCGTCGAAGCCGAGCACCACGTCGGCCAATTGTCCCTGGCGATCGGGCGCCAGCAGCGAGACCACGGTCGCGCCATAGTTGGTGATCTTTGCTTCGATGCCGTTGCCGTTGCGCAGCACGAAAAGATCGGCGCGCGCGCCGTTCGGCAGCGTGCCGAAGGGCATCACCTCGATGCTTGCGCGACGGTAGAGGTCCATGCCGGCGATGTTAGGTGCGGAACATGCGCAGCGTCCAATGAAAGATTCGGCCGTTGCGATGCCCTTTCGGGTATGCGTTCAGTAGATTTCCGAGGCGGTGGCGCGCAGCGTCTTCAGCATGATCTGTGCGGCGGGGGACAACAGGCGATTGCGCAGGACGATGATGCCGTATGCATCCATCTTCAGCGGAAAATCGATCGGCACAAGTTCGACCATGCCGTGTTCGCGATATTGCTGCGCGACTTCGATCGGCACCGTGGCCACCATGTCGGCATGCTGAAGCAGGCTGATGGTTACCGGCAATGAGGGCGTACTCACGACGTTCTGCGGGGGATCGAGCCCAAGGCTGCGGAATACCATGTCGAAACGATGCCGAATCACCTTTCCGGTCGGCAGGATCCAGCTCAAACCGGCGAGATCCTTTAACTGCAGCTTTCTTTTTCGCGTAAGCGGATGCCCGCGTCTGGCAACGACGCATATCGACTCTTCCGCGAGGGGCTCGAAACTGAAAGCCGACTTGTCGTGATGCTCGAACAGTCGGGCCACGGCTATGTCGAGCTTGCTGTCAGTCAATTGGGCCAGCAGGGCATCGCTCGAATCCAGTTCCACGCGCACCTGCAGGAGGGGGTAGTGGGATTTCAGCTTGGCGACCGTGAGCGGGAGCAGCGCTATGCCGGCAGGCATGATGCAACCCACCGCGACCTGACCGCTCAGGCCGGATTTCAGGGCTGCAATTTCGTCGTGCGCCGTGACGAGATTCGCCAAGGTCATTTTGGCATGGCGGATCATGATTTCGCCATACCAGGTCGGCCGCATGCCGCGCGGCAGCCGGTCGAACAGCGTGACTTCCAGCGCGCTCTCCAACTCCTTCAGGAGTTTGGAGGCCGCGGGTTGCGTCATGCCGAGTTCGTCGGCGGCCTTGTGGATATTGCCGAGTTCGTCGATGCTCACCAGCAACAACAGCTGCCGTGGCTTCAGACGAACACGAATGAACCAGGCGTCCTGGCGGGATGGCATGGGGTGCCCTGCCAGCGCCGGGTCAGGCCGGTGACAGCACGCGCAGCTCCATGCCGCGCACGTAATCTTTCACTTTTGCGCGATAGGCCTGCATGTGCGGCGCAACGCCATGCGCCTTGAGCGCCGCGACGGTCTCCCATTTCTCGATGACGACGACGCGATCCGGGCCGACCTTGAACTGGATCGGAATGTCGGTCTCCGCGTCGACGGTCGGGCCGTATTCGATGCAGCCGGCCTCGGCCTTGACGTCCGGGATGAGCTTGCGGAACTCGGCGAGGAATTTGTCGCGGGTTCCGGGGTTGAGTTCTACTGTAGCTATGACGTGAATCATTTTCACTCCTGTTAGTTTAAAGAAATACGGAAGTTCTCACCGCAGAGGCGCAGAGGCGCGGAGGAAACGCAAAAGCAAACCGAATGGGGTTCGAGGTGGATTGTCGTCCTTCCGCAATCTGGCAACGGTAGGAATGACATCCACAATTCAACCTTCACACCTATCCACCACGCGTTCATCGTCTATCCCTTGTTTTTCTCTGCGTTTCCTCCGTGCTTCTGCGCCTCTGCGGTTAGTTCGAACCGGAATCAATGTCCAAGCGCGACGACAATCAAGCCGAGCGTGAGCAAGGCAATGCCGACCAGTTCGCGGCGCTCAAGATGTTCGCGGAACAAGCGCCGCGAGACGACATAGCTGAACAGCAACTCGGTCAGGCCGAGCGTGCGCACGTGCGCGACCGGTTCGATCGCCATGGCGGTGAACCAGCCGGCGGAAGCCGCCGCACCCATGAATCCGGCGAACAGCGACGCGCGCCATGCGCGCAGCACGCGGACGACCACGTCGCGTTTGCGCAACAGCAGCCAGCCGCCGAGCAGCAGTGTCTGCACCAACTGCGCGACGAGCAGCGTGCACGCCGCGGCCATGAGGAAAGGCGTGCCGTGCAGGGCCAGCGCGGCGCCGCGAAATCCGACTGCCGACAACGCGAAGCCGGTGCCCGAAGCGATGCCGAGCAACGCCAGCCGCGAAGTCCATCCGGTGAGCAGCGCGCGCCACGGATGCTCGCGGTGGGCGGGCGCCAGCATCAGCACGCCGGCAGTGCCCAGAGCGATGGCAATCGCCACGACCGCGTTGACCCGATCGCCGAGGAAAACGAAGCCGAAAATGGCGACCTGGATGATTTCGCTTTTCGAGTACGCCACGCCGAGGGTGAAGTTGCGTTCGGCCATGACGCGCAATAACAGCGCGGTGGCGGCGATCTGGCTGACAGCGCCCAGCAGGACCCAGCCGAGGAAGGAAAGATTGCCGGCGGGAAAATCGTATTGGCCGACCGTGTGCACCCCGAACAGCCATAGCGCGGCGAATGGCAGTCCGTATAGAAAGCGGACCAGCGTCGCGCCGAGAGTCCCGAGTTCGCCGGTCAGTTGGCGCTGGGCGACATTGCGCAATGTCTGCGCGAACGCTGCCCAGAGCGTGACCGGAATCCACAGCCAGGCGGGATGGGCCAAGCCGGCGCGTCAGCCGCGGCCGACGAACGGCATCTTGGTCGCCATGATCGTCATGAACTGGACGTTGACGTCCAGCGGTTGCTCCGCCATGTAGAGCACGGCTTCGCCGACGCGGTTCACGTCGATCGTCGGCTCGATCTTGATTTCGAGGTTGGCCTGCGGCACGCCCTTGGTCATTTTCGCCGCCATCTCGGTGAGCGCGTTGCCGATGTCAATCTGCGAGCAGGCGATGTCGTACTTGCGCCCGTCCAGCGATGCGGATTTCGTCAGCCCCGTCACGCCGTGCTTGGTCGACGTGTAAGGCATCGAATTCGGGCGCGGCGCGTGCGCGGAGATCGAACCGTTATTGATGATGCGGCCACCGCGCGGATTCTGGTCCTTCATGGTGCGGAAGGCTTCCTGGATGCAGAGGAACATGCCCGTCAAATTGATGTCGACCACGTTCTTCCACTGTTCGAACGTGAGTTCCTCGAGCGGGACGCCGGGCGCATTCACGCCGGCGTTGTTGAACAGCACGTCGACGCGGCCGAAAGCTTTCTTTGTGGCCGCGAACAATGCCTTCACGGAATCCGGGTTGGCGACGTCGGTCTGCACCGCCAGCGCGCGCGCCCGCACCCGAGTCCTTTGCAGCCTGTTCCAGTACATCCTTGCGGCGTCCGGCGAGTGCTACGCTGTATCCCGCTTTCAACAGCGCCAGTGTTGCCGCCTTGCCTACGCCGCTGCCGGCGCCGGTTACGATTGCGACCTTGTTTTGTGTGGCCATTTTTGAACTCCTCCGAACGGTTTGCTGGAATTGCGGCCGGGCTTCAAGCCGAGGCCAGCATGATACCGCAGCGGGTGTCAGGGCTTGCGCCCGGGATTTTCCCGGACAAGTCGGGCCAGCATTCTCTCGACGCGTTGTGGAAGCCGGGCTACGCGGCGAACGAACGTCCGCCGGGGTTTGCGTTTTCGCGGCCACCGACTTTGGCCTGATACATGGCCTGATCGGCCTTTTTGATGAGCGACTGCACGGCCATGCCGTGCGCCGGGTAAAGCGCGAGCCCCACGCTTGCACTGATCGTGATCTGGTTTCCGGACACGGGGAAAGGTTTGGACAGCGATGCGCCGATCGACTGGGCAACGCGGTCGGCGTGCTCAGTCGAGCGCAGCGTATCGAGCACGACCACGAATTCGTCGCCACCTATGCGCGCCACCGTGTCGGAGCTGCGCACGCTGTCCTTCAGGCGAAAGGCGATCGACTTGAGCACTTCGTCGCCGACCGCGTGCCCGTATGAATCGTTGATCGGCTTGAAGCGATCCAGGTCCACCAGCAGGACGGCGACCATCGACAGATTGCGCCGCGCACGTTCGATGGCTTGCGCGATGCGGTCATCTTGAGCGACGGGTCCTCGAGAACCTCCATCGCACCCGCCGTCAGGTGAATTTGCTGCTGGCTGGAACCGAGCGCTATCGCAGCCTGCGCCGGAATTGCCAGGAAACTCGACAGCACAACGGCGATGAGAAGGCGGCAGGGCATGGGTTTGGAACCCGGGATTATTGTTTGCGACGCGACCCGCCGCAATTCTAAGCGGATATGGGCCACATGTGGCAAGTCCGAAATGGCGTGTGCCGGAGAAAACCGGATTCCGGACGGAAAAGAGACTCGCATGGATGAAATCGCGACTGCACGGCGACTCGCGTTTGTCAAAAAACAAGGGCCGCTTGCGGGAAGCGGCCCTCCAATGACGCGCGAATGTCGTTCCGGAAATTACATGCCGGTGCCGGCGAGCCAGCCGCCGATTTTTCCTTCATAGCGTTCGCGCAGAACGATCACCGGCCCGACGCAGCCATTGGGCAGCGATACTTGACCCTCGGCCTTGGCGTCGCCGGTCTTGCTCAACGGCACCGGATCGAGTTGCGCAGCCACCGTCGCGCCGGACGGGCCGTGACAGATGACCGCCGCCGCAACCGCATCCACGCCGTCGGGGCTGCCGTTGTACTGGCCGACGGATGCGTCGTTGAGCACCAAGCCTTTTACGACCACCTTCAGCTTGCCACCGGCTTTCAGTTCGGCTTTGCCGGATTTGAGCTTCCAGATCTTGCCGCAGGAATTGACGCCGCCGATGGCGGTTCCGTTGGAAAGGCAGGCGACCAGCGGTGCTTCGAATTCCCCTGCGAAAGCAGCATGAGCGAAACCGCAGATAACGAGCGCGGCGAGGGTTTTCCTGATTGTTGATATTGATCCAGCCATGACAGCAGTTCCTCCTCGTAAAATTGATGATTGAAAATCTGAAGCTCTGCGTCCTCCCCTGCACCCTGGATGAATGTGCTGGTTCGCGCGCCATCAGGGTATTTCGCGTGGCGCTACTACCCGCATGTCATAGCATACTCCATGCGGCTTACGAATCGATTACGGATTTCCGGGCAGATGGTTTCCAAAAGCCTTTCGCCGCAGATACCCTACGTGCGTAGCACATCGGAGTACCCCTTTAGGCGCGGAGACGCGGTGAAGATTTGTCCTGGATCCGCGAAGCTTGCGATATGTTTCTGCGTGTAAACTGCGGCCTGGAATTAATGCGGAGCAACATCATGCCGGTCATGCCATTTCATCTGGCCTTTCCCGTCACCAGCCTGGAAAAGGCGCGCGCCTTCTACGGCGGACTGCTGGACTGTCCGGAAGGGCGCTCGTCGCCCGAATGGGTCGATTTCGATTTCCACGGCCACCAGATCGTAGCCCACCTGTCGCCGGATGCCGGCCATCGCGATACCAACCTGGTCGACGGCGACAATGTGCCCGTGCGGCATTTCGGTCTGGTGCTGCCGATGAATGCGTGGCAAAAACTGGCGGACAAGCTGACGGCGGCGGGCATCGACTTCGTCATCAAGCCGCACATCCGCTTCAAAGGTCAGCCGGGGGAGCAGGCGACGATGTTTTTCCTCGACCCCTGCGGCAACGCCATTGAATTCAAGGCCTTTGAAAATCCGGCGATGCTGTTCGCGAAATGACTGGAAACTATGACGGCGGGGTCGGTTGCTACGACGCCAGCAGTTCTTTGATTTCGTCATCGACGAACTGGGCGTCCACGGCGTTCAGGCCGTTGCCGGCCTGATGACCCCAGACTGACGGAATGACCCGGTAACGGGCACCGGGGATCAGGGCCGCTTCCGCTTCGACGTCTTGCGGCGGGAAATACAGGTCGGTCTGCCCCACCATCAGCGTCGCCTTCGCCTTGATCGAGCCCAATGCGCGCTCCAGGCTGCCGCCGAATCCCGGCGTGGCGCCCACGTCGTTGAGTTGCCAGGTCCGCAGCATCGACAACAGGTTGTTCGCGTCGCGACGCAGAAAGCGCTTTTCCCAGAAGCCGACCAAAAACTCCTCCAGCGAATTGAAGCCCATCTGCCGATAGAGTTCGCGCTTGTAGAACGGCTGCGAAAATCCCCAGCCCGCGTAGACCCGGGCGAATGCGCGGATGCCTGCCACAGGCGGGTTTTCATAGCCGCCTTTCATCCAGGCTGCATCCAGGGTCAGCGTTGCGCGCAAGCCTTCCAGGAAAACGGCGTTGTGCGGCGTCGTTCTCGCCGTCCCGCAAGAGGGTGCAATGCGCTCGACCATGTCGGGATGGCTCACCGCCCACTGGAAGGTCTGCTGCGCGCCCATCGACCAGCCGACCACCAGCGCAATCTTGTCGATGCCGAATTTCTCCGTGACGAGCCGGAATTGCGCCGCGACGTTGTCCTGGTTGGTGATGGCCGGAAAGCGCGAATGGTCCTGCGGCGGCGGTGTATTGCTCGGCGAAGACGACAGGCCGTTGCCGAGTTGATCGAGCACGATGATGAAATACTTGTCCGGGTCGAGCGCCTTGCCCGCCCCGATCAGCCATTCGATGTCGCCGTGCTGCGCGGAATAGGGCGTGGGATAGAGGATGGCGTTGCTTCTGTCGGCGGCGAGCCGACCGTGCGTTTTGTAGGCGATCTTCGCATCGCGCAGCGTTTCGCCGGATTGCAGAACCGTGTCGCCAAGTTCGAATACGCCTTCGCCCGGCTTCGGGGATTCAGCCGCGCCGACGACTTCGGAAAGTGAAGCGACAAGCCCGCTTACGCCCGCTGCCGCGGAGACCCGCAGGAATACCCGGCGGCCGGGATGGAAATCGCACAGTTGGGGTGGATCGTTTTCGCTGTCGAAGGCGGTCAAGGCATCGGCCATGTCCATGGGATTGCGTTCCGATTGAGGGAGCATGGCAACCTTACACCGTCCGGGGAATCGGTTGTATTGGCTCGCGCGCATGCACCGTACCCGTGCGTCGAACCGACGCATTGTGCGCTGACGGTGCACGCGTGCGACCCAGGTTGACCGGGCGATTCCGGTGTCTCGCCGCAAACCCGCCGCCGGCGCGGGTTTCGCCCTGATCGCCGATCTTCAAAAGCCGCCACGCCGCGGCGATGCCCGCGCATGCTTTTTGCGGCAGACAGTTCCATCGAGGAGAAAGAAATGAAAGCCGGCGTCACCAAAATAGGGGCAGCAGTCGCAATCGCAGAGGAACAGTCCGTACCGGCAAAAGAAACGCTGAAACGGGAATTTCTCGACAGCCTGTTCTACATGCAGGGAAAATTCCCCGCGCTCGCCACCAAGCGAGACTACTACATGGCGCTCGCTTACATGGTGCGGGATCAGTTGCTGCATCGCTGGGTGAGCACCGCGGAAGCTTACACGCGACAGCAATCGCGGACGGTGGCCTATCTCTCCGCAGAATTCCTGATGGGCCCGCATTTGGGCAACAATCTCGTCAATCTGGGCATTTACGGGCAAGTCGAACAGGCCATCGCGGAACTGGGCCTGGATCTCGACGAATTGTTGCAGCAGGAGGAAGAGCCCGGACTGGGCAATGGTGGCCTCGGCCGGTTGGCAGCGTGCTTCCTCGATTCCATGGCCACGCTGGAAATTCCGGCGATGGGCTATGGCATCCGTTATGAGTTCGGCATCTTCGAGCAGGAGATCGTCGACGGCAGCCAGGTGGAAAAGACCGACAAGTGGCTGCGCTTCGGCACCCCGTGGGACATTCCGCGGCCCGAATGGGCGGTCGAGGTCAGGCTGGGCGGGCGCACTGAGTCGTACGCGGACGAACAGGGCCGCTTCCGTTCGCGCTGGCTGCCTTTGCAGACGGTGATCGGCATTCCTTACGACACCCCCATCCTTGGCTATCACACGAACACCGCCAACACGCTGCGGCTGTGGCGCGCCGAAGCGCCCGAATCCTTCGATTTCGCCGTGTTCAACCGCGGCGATTATTACGGTGCCGTCGACCGGAAGATCGTCTCGGAAAATATTACGAAAGTGCTTTATCCGAACGACGAGGCCGTCAAGGGCAAGCAACTGCGGCTCGAACAGCAGTATTTCTTCGTCTCCTGTTCACTGCAGGACATGCTGCGCATCATGCGCGGGCAGAAGATTCCCCTGGAGCGGTTCCATGAGAAATTTGCGGTCCAGTTGAACGACACCCATCCGGCTATCGCGGTGGCGGAACTCATGCGCCTGCTGGTGGACGAGCACGGCATGGAATGGGACCAGGCTTGGGACGTGACCCGCAAGACCTTTGCGTATACCAACCATACCTTGCTGCCGGAAGCGCTGGAGCGTTGGCCCCTCGGATTGTTCGGCAGGCTGCTGCCGCGGCATCTCGAGATCATCTTCGAGATCAATGCGCGCTTCCTGGACGAGGCCCGCATCCGATTCTTCGGCGACGACGCGCGCATCGCGCGCATGTCCCTGATCGACGAAAGCGGCGAGCGCTATGTGCGCATGGCGCATCTCGCCTGCGTGGGCAGCCATGCGATCAATGGCGTCGCCGACTTGCATTCCGAACTGCTGAAGCAGGACGTGCTGGCCGACTTCCACGCGCTCTGGCCGGAAAAATTCAGCAACAAGACCAACGGCGTCACGCCGCGGCGCTGGATGGCGCTGTCCAATCCGAAGCTCGCGCAACTGATCACCGACGCGATCGGCGAAACATGGGTCAAGGATCTCGACGAATTGCGCAAGCTCGAGCATCTTGCGCAGGACAGCGCGTTCCGCGCCGCGTGGCGGGATATCAAACACGACAACAAGCGCCAGTTTGCCGCGTTGCTGCAGGCAAAGACGGGCGTCGTGGTTGATCCCGATTCGATGTTCGACGTGCAGGTCAAGCGCATCCATGAATACAAGCGCCAGCACCTGAATGTGCTGAACGTCATCGCGCACTACCTGAGGCTCAAGACCGGGCGTGCGGGCGAAGAGCCGCCGCGCACGTTCGTCTTCGGCGGCAAGGCGGCACCGGGCTATTTCATGGCCAAGCTGATCATCCGCCTGATCAACGCGGTGGGCGATGTGCTGAATCGCGATCCGGCGGTGCGCGAGCGCATGCGCGTGGTGTTCCTGCCGAACTTCAACGTCAGCAGCGGCCAGCGCGTCTATCCGGCGGCGGACCTGTCGGAGCAGATTTCCACGGCCGGCAAGGAAGCATCCGGCACCGGCAACATGAAATTCCAGATGAACGGCGCGCTGACCATCGGCACGCTGGACGGCGCCAACATCGAAATCCGCGAGGAAGTCGGCGCGGACAATTTCTTCCTGTTTGGCCTCAATGCGGCTGAGGTTCAGGCACTCAAGGCATCCGGATACCGGCCCCGGGACTACTATGATAAGGACCCCGAGCTGCGCGGATGCGTCGGGCTCATGCAGAAGCTCTCCGACACGCGGTGGCCGGTCTGGATCATGGGGCCGACCCATCTCTTCCTCACCGTGCTCTCG
>JANXPQ010000388.1 GCA_025357235.1 Betaproteobacteria bacterium | reverse complement strand
CGGAGACCCTGCGCGCAGGTGCGCGCGCCGGGCGCATTCCCGGCGCAAAGGTCGGGCGCGCCTGGGTGTTTTTAGAAGACGACCTTGCCGCTTATCTGCGCAGTCTTTATGCTCCCCCTCGGCAAGCACTGCGAGTGACGCTGGGAAAGGAGTTTGACCCATGTCACTTCGTAGACGCGGTACGTTCTGGTGGATCGACATCCGCGCGCCTAACGGCGAGCGAGTACGACGATCTGCTGGGACTGACAGTAAGACCCTCGCGCAGGAACTGCACGACAAGCTGAAGGCCGAACTGTGGCGCACCCAGAAGCTCGGGGTGAAGCCGAAGCGAAGCTGGAATGACGCGGTAGTAAGGTGGTTGAAGGAATCCACCCACAAGGCAACGATCGAGAGCGACAAGTCCCATCTGCGCTGGCTCGATCGCTATCTTCGGGAGAAGGATCTGGAGGGCATCAGCCGCCGTGTCACCGATCAGCTCATCGAGGCCAAACTCGCCGAGGGGGTTTCAAATGCAACGGTGAACCGCACGCTGGAAGTACTGCGGGCCATTCTCAGGAAAGCGGTGAACGAATGGGACTGGCTCGACAAGTGCCCCCAGATCCGGATGCTTAAGGAGCCGACACGGCGGGTGCGATTCCTGACCCGTGCCGAAGCACAGCGGCTATTGAAGGCGTTGCCCGACCATCTCGCGGACATGGCGGCCTTTAGCCTGGCCACGGGATTGCGCAGGGCGAATGTCACGGGACTGCAGTGGACGCAGGTGGACTTGAGCAAACGCTTGGCCTGGATTCACCCGGACCAGGCGAAAGCGCGCAAGGCCATCGCGGTACCGCTGAATGCGCAAGCCGTCTTGCTGATCCGCAAACAGATCGGCAAACACGGCACCAACGTGTTCAGCTACAAGGGCACGCCCGTGACGCAGGTCAGCACCAAGGCGTGGTATGCCGCACTGGAACGAGCGGGCATCGAGGATTTCCGCTGGCATGATTTGCGGCATACCTGGGCGAGCTGGCATGTGCAGCAGGGCACACCGTTGCATGTGTTGCAGGAGTTGGGCGGATGGGAGAGTGCGGAGATGGTGCGGCGTTACGCGCACTTGACTGCGGAGCATCTGGCCCCGTACGCGGATCGCTTATGTACTTTGGACGTGGTGGACACGCCAGCCGTGGGCACAAATTGGTCACAGGCCTGAAAAGAAAAGGGCCTGCAATCATGCAAGCCCTTGAGAAGATGGCGCGCCCGGCAGGATTTGAACCCACGACCCCTTGGTTCGTAGCCAAGTACTCTATCCAACTGAGCTACGGGCGCATAAATCGGGGCGAATTATAGCAAAGACAGCGGGTTGAGACGAGGGGTGGCTGACAAGCCTTGCCTCAAGATGGTATTCTTCTCTCGGTAGCTTGCCACGGCAGCAATGAAAGGGACCTGGCGAATGGTGACCGATTGGCCATATGCGCCCTCTGGGCGCATAAAACATAATCGGCTGGCGCCTGCGCCACCTGCGGCCACGGGTGACACGGGTAGCAGACAAGAATTTGCACTACTGGTAAGACAGATCAATGCGGAGAGGTGACCGAGTGGCCGAAGGTGGCGCCCTGCTAAGGCGTTATATGGGCTTAAACCCGTATCGAGGGTTCGAATCCCTCCTTCTCCGCCAATCAAGTTCTTAATTGTCTGATTTAATTGTCAGTCAGTTTCCTGGGCTGGTCTTACCCATACTGTTACCCATACAGGGGTTCTAAACCGAAGGGACAACCCCCAGACTCCAGCGAGATGACCGATCTTCGCGGCCGTCATGGAAACGGAGTCGAGTGGTGGCGCGTCTACTCCCTGCCCTCCGTCCGGCATTCCCATATCCCCTTTCGAGTGATACGCTGGGCTTGCCCCCCAAACGGCAACTCTTGATGTTTTAACATCAGCCTCGCATGAGGGCGGAGGAAGCGGTTAGGCGCCCCTTCCCCGTCACGCGTGCCCCCTTCAGGCCGACCTCGACGTTTCTTGCCGAACCGCTTTTGAATCGAAGTTGTCACCGTCAGGTGACTGGTACGCATCACACCACTTTCCCACTGCGTTGCGCTGCTTTGGTTCGAGGGCCGATGGGAATAACGTCGCGCAGCGACTCTACTTGGTTTGCCGAGGGCGGAGCCTTCGGCTCAGAGGTCAACGGGCTCATGGGGTCAATAAGGAGCATTCCGAACGTCCAGAGGATTGCGACGTACCTCTGACAGCAGTGTCCCCATGGCCATTTGCGGCTTGCCCAGGCTAATCTATTGCTTGCATCAGCTGCTTGGGACAATGCAATTGGGCTTCGATCGCTGAAATGAGGAGGCGTCACATCA
>JANXPQ010000427.1 GCA_025357235.1 Betaproteobacteria bacterium | reverse complement strand
GCGCCGGAACTCGTCGTATCGATGAGGGTGTGCAATCCAGTCCAGTCCGTAGAATTGATTCAGTCGATGAATCGTCACTACGGCCTTGAAGCGCCCGACGTCGGCCGGGCTATATAGCTGCCGACCCACGTTCGCCGCGCTGACGCGCTCGCCGTCGAACGCGGTGACGTGCAATCCATAAGGATGCCCCAAGGCCTTCATCGCAATATCCAGCCGCGCCAGACAAGCTGCCATCTGCGCGCCATTTCCACCGACGCCAACCAAGTGAACCGATACCCGCTTGTCCAGCAGGCTTGCATCGATCAAATGTTCCCCATGTTCCATTTATCCGCCTCGCATCAAACCTAACCAACGCAGTATTGACCAACCCGCATTCGCTTCAAGGTCATCGTCTGGCGGCTTGGCTGCTTCCCAGGGATGATGCAGCGACTTGTAGTAGCCATTCACCGCGAGCCGGAAGGCCGCACTCGGCGTTTCGCGATGCAAATGGCCGAACACCCCGGCGAGCTTGACGCCTTGATCGTCCCGGTTATCGATGCACGACCAGAACGCCTGCGATGCGCCATGCGTATGCAGGTCGATGGCGATGGATTCGCCTTCTTCCAGTCGCGGCATCCGGTAGTCGATGCCGCTCGGCGATGTCTGCAACGCCTCATACATCTGCAAGCGCAATTCGCCGCTATGACGCGAGTAAATGAGTCCACCTGCAATCTCGTCCGGCAGTCTCGCTTGTCCGGCCTCGATGAACGCCTGCAGCAACCGCATCGGAATCACGCCGAACGCAAATGCGATGCGCTCCTGCACGGTCCCATACGGCAGCGGTGGAACCGCAGCGAACTCCGCCAGCCGCAGCGTGCAGTGCAACCAGTCGAGCTTCACCTCAACGAACACGCCGTTGGCGGCGACCACCACCCGTTGCCCGTTTCCCATCTCCGGCAGCACGCCGAAGCGCGGCGCGGCCAGCGTCGGACACGTTCTTTGCAGCGCCGCGTCACGCAGATCACTTGTCATGGCGTTCTCCCATCCCCACCAATTGCCCGAGTGTGGTATTGGTATCCAGTAAGTATCCCCCGGCAAAGCCGGGGGCTTTAATTTGTGAGCCGCTCAAAGCGGCTTGCCGGGGTCGCTAACGCGGCCCCGATTCTCTTCGGCCACCTTATCGGTGGCCACTCATTGCCAAAGTTTTATCTGCTCCAGTTTCTCGTCCGCCTTCTCCTGGTTGCGGATGTACTCGCGAATCATCGCCTCATCACGACCCACCGTCGAAACAAAGTAACCTCTGGCCCAGAAATGCTGACCCGCGAAGTTGCGCTTGCGCTCCCCGTACACCCGCGCCAGATGGATCGCGCTCTTCCCCTTCATGTACCCCACCACCTGCGATACCGCGTACTTCGGCGGTATCGCCAGCATCATGTGCACATGATCGGGCATCAGATGCCCTTCTTCGACCCGGCTTTGTTTCTGCCTTGCCAATTCGCGAAACACTTCTCCCAAGTGCTCCCGCAGCTGCTCATACAACGTCCTGCGACGACACTTCGGAATAAAGACAATGTGATATTTGCACTCCCACTTGGTATGACTTAGGCTTTCGTACTGGTCCATCGTGAAACTCCTCCTCGTGTGCTTTGGCGGCTCACGTTGGGGAGTTTCCTCCGATGGACTTCCGTATCTGTCAAACTCCTACTGCCTCCCCGGCAAAGCCGGGGGGTCTCCCGCTGACGCTAGGAACCGAAACGTTCGCCGGGCGCCGGTGACAGACCGCGCAGGAAGTCTGCAGCAGACAGCTTCCTGCCGCCCGCTTTTTGCAATTCCGTTATTTTCAGCGTCCCCTTGCCACAGGCAACATCGATTCCATCCGGACCACAACTCAGAATCTCGCCGGGGGTTCCTGGTCTGCCGGCAATGGGCAGACCACGCCAGATCTTCACGGGTTCGTTCCTCAGCAGGCTGAAAGCCCCTGGCAAAGGATTGAAGGCGCGAACCTGCCGGTTCACATCCAGCGCATCGCGTTGCCAGTTGATCGCCGCTTCTGCTTTGGTGATCTTGTGCGCATAGGTAACGCCGTCGACGGGCTGAGGCAAAGGTGCGAGCACGCCTTGTGCAATTTGAGGAAGCGCTTCGACAATGCAGCGCGCACCCAGCTCCGCGAGCCGGTCATGCAAATATCCCGCAGAGTCATCAGGCAAAATTGGCGTTGTCCTGGTGAGATAGACCGGGCCGGTATCCAGCCCTTGTTCCATACGCATGATCGAGATCCCGGTTTCGCGATCGCCGGCAAGTATCGCCCGCTGGATCGGCGCCGCCCCGCGCCAGCGCGGCAGCAGCGACGCGTGAATATTGATGCAACCGGCGGGGAAAAGATCGAGGACGGAGCCCGGCAGGATGAGGCCATACGCCGCCACGACCAAAGCCTGCGCGGCAGTCGAGCGTAGCTGCGCGACGATTTCTTCATTGCGCAGCGTCAGCGGCTGGGCAATGGACAAACCGAAGTGCAATGCCAGCTGCTTCACTGCGCTGGGTGACTCCCGCAGCCCGCGTCCCGCCGGTCGGTCCGGCTGGGTCAGCACCAGTGCGACATCGAAATGCGATTCGACCAGCGCCTGCAAAGCTGCCGCCGCAAACGCCGGCGTGCCTGCGAACGCGATGCGCATCAGAGAGTTTGCCGTTGCTGCTTCTTCAGCTTGCCGACAATGCGTTTCTGCTTGAGCCGCGAAAGGTACTCGACAAAGACCTTTCCCTTCAAATGATCCATTTCATGCTGGATGCAAACCGAGAGCAGACCGTCGGTTTCGATTTCGAAGGACTTGCCGTCAATGCCGAGCGCCTGCACCTTCACCCATTCGGCACGGGTCACCTTTTCGAAAATCCCGGGTACCGACAGACAACCCTCCTCATAGTCCGCCTGTCCCCGCGAATCGAGAATTTTCGGGTTGATCAGCACCAGCAACTGATCATGGGTTTCGGAAATGTCGATGACGATGACCTGTTTGTGAACATCGACCTGGGTAGCCGCCAGGCCGACACCCGGCGCTGAATACATGGTTTGCGCCATGTCCCGGGCCAGTTTGCGAATATTCTCGTCGACCACTGATACGGGCGCGGCGGTTTTATGCAATCGGGGGTCAGGGTAATGGATGATCGGGAGTATTGCCATATTTGCTTGCTAATTTAATAAACTAGAGGCAGAATTTAATCCAAAGTATCGAATCGGTGCCGGCGTGATGCGGGCGCTGGCGTAGGACGCGATTCCGGATTGAAAGAAATGGGGGCTTGAGATGGGCAAATCAATTATATCGCTGCTGGTGCTGGCGGCCGCTTGGAGCTGCGGCAACACGCTAGCGGATGAAATCAAGCTCGCCGAGAACGCGCCTGACCGTTATGTGGTGGTCAAGGGCGACACGCTCTGGGGGATTTCCGCAAGATTCCTCAAGGATCCCTGGAGATGGCCCGATATCTGGGGTCTGAACAAGGACGAAATCAAGAATCCTCACTGGATTTATCCTGGTGACGTGGTCGTACTCGATTTCACCGGGAAGACCCCGCATTTGCGCAAGGGCGGCACGGCCGGAAATGGCGATGGCGGGGAAGCGGACTGGAGGTTGATGGACGCGAAATTGAGCCCGACCATCCGCAGGCGGTCGCTGGCAATCGGCGCCATTTCTAGCATTCCATCCTCCGCCATCCAGTCTTTCCTCGTCAGGCCACTTGTGGTGGGAGAGCATGAACTGAATTCGGCACCGACACTGATTGCCGGGCCTGAAACTCGCGTCGTATTGTCCGCCGGAGATACGGCCTTCGCCAAGGGCGTGGTATGGGAAGAGCAGGCGGGCTGGAGCGTTTTCCGTCCCGGGCGCACACTTATTGACCCCGACACCAAGGAAGTACTCGGCCGGGAAGCCATCTACCTTGGCGACGCGCAGATCAGCGAATTCGGTGAAGTCAGCACGGTCTTGCTGACCAAGGCGACGCAGGAGATCGCACCCGGTGACCGGCTGGCCAAAACGCCAAGCGCCCAGGCATTGTCCTATGTGCCGCATGCCCCCGGCAGTTCGTTCAAGGGTCGCGTGATTGCCGGCCCCAACGACAGCGTCTCGGAAATCGGATCCAAGGAAATAGTGATCATCAACCGCGGCAGCCGTGAAGGCATGGAAATCGGCCACGTCCTGGCGCTGTACAGGGACAGGCCGTCGGTGATTCCCGCAAATGCCATCGACACGACGGAGAAGGTCAAGCTTCCTGCGGAGCGCTACGGGATGGTCTTCATATTTCGCGTATTCGAAAAAGTATCCTACGGGCTGGTACTGAATTCCACCCGGCCAGTCAATGTGCTCGACGTAGTTCAGGCTCCATAGCAATATCTGCGGCGCATGTCGCCGAACCAGGAAATTCTCGCCTGGCTCAGGCTCGGGCTGGTTGCCGAACTGACCCCTTCCGGCTTCCGCAAGCTGCTCACCGCGCTATCGACACCCGAGGCCATTTGCGCGGCTGATCGTACAACGCTGGCGCGCAGCGTTTCCGATGATGTCGCCGCAGCCATAGCACGCGGGCCCGATCCGGAACGTCTCGCTATGACCCAGCAATGGCTGGACGACCCCGCCAACAAGGTCGTTACCTTTGCCGATGACGCGTATCCGCGGCTACTCCTGGAAATTACCGATCCACCGCCGCTGTTATATGTGAAAGGCAATGTGGGTCTGCTGGATGGCGCTTCGCTGGCCGTGGTGGGAAGCCGGAACGCGACCCCGCAAGGCCGCATCAATGCGCAAGCGTTTTCGCAGGAATTATCGGACGGCGGCTTCACCATCATTAGCGGCCTGGCCCTTGGCATCGATACCGCCGCCCACATCGGCGGTCTCGCCGCAACGTCGTCGTCGATCGCCGTGGTCGGCACTGGTCTAGATATCGTTTACCCCGCGCGCAATCGCGATCTGGCGCACCGGCTTGCCGAAGAAGGCGCCCTGGTCTCCGAGTTCGCATTGGGTACCCCGGCGCTTGCTTCCAACTTTCCACGCCGCAACCGGCTGATCAGCGGCCTGTCACGCGGTTGCCTTGTGGTGGAAGCAGCGCTCAAAAGCGGCTCGCTGATCACTGCGCGCTATGCCCTGGAGCAGGGTCGCGAGGTATTTGCCATCCCGGGTTCCATCCATTCACCGCTTTCGAAGGGTTGCCACCAGCTCATCAAACAGGGCGCGAAGCTGGCGGAAAGCAGTCTGGACATTCTCGAGGAACTCGGCGCCACTATTCGCGTGCAGGACACGGCAATCGTTTCGGACGATGAAGTGATGCAAGAAAGCCCGGTGCTCGCGGCGCTCGGGTTCGATCCGCTTGACCTCGACATGGTATGCGAACGCAGCGGCTTGACGCCGGATAGCGCATCGGCGATGCTGTTGACACTGGAACTCGAAGGCGTCGTCAGCCGCCTTCCCGGCGGCAAGTTCCAGCGCGTGCGCTAGCGTGAGGAGCGTCAACACCTCCAGACAGGGGCTCATGTTCGACATACTCGTCTTCCTGTTCGAAAATTATTTCCATGCCGGTGCCTATCCCGATCAAGAAACTCTTTCCAAACGCCTCTCCGCGGCAGGCTTCGACAGCCGCGATATCTCGCAAGCACTGACTTGGCTGAGCGGTCTCGAACGCGTCGGCAGGAGCGGCAGCCGTTCCAACTCCCTCCCCAGCAAAGGTTTCCGGTTTTACACGGAGCCGGAATTGATCACCCTTACTGCCGAGGCACGCGGCTTCCTGCTGTTCCTCGAAAGCGCGGGTGTCATCAGCGTGTTACAACGCGAACTCATCATCGAGCGCGTCGTGGCGCTGGATGAGCCTGCCGTGGACCTGGACAAGGTCAAACTCATCGTGCTGATGGTGTTGTGGAACCAGAACGAAACCCTGGATTCGCTGGTGCTGGAAGAATTGATTTCCCCGAACCAGGAGCACTATCTGCAGTAAGGTCGCCAGTAACAGCGCCTTGCAATAAAGCAATGGAAATAGTGCAGTAGAAATAGACCCGCCGATCATGGCGCTTGCTCCGGCGCCACCAAGTTCTTATCATTCCGCCTCCTTTCCAGGCCGGAAACTCAATGTCCCAAAGTCTGTTGATCGTAGAGTCCCCCTCCAAGGCCAAGACTCTGAAGAAATATCTCGGCCGCGGCTTCGAAATAGTCGCGTCTTATGGGCACGTGCGCGATCTGGAGGCGAAGGAAGGCGCGGTCGATCCCAGCGACGATTTTCACATGCGCTACGCGCTGGTGGAGAAGAACAAAAAGCACGTCGACGCGATTGTCAAAGCCGTCGCCAAGGCCACCAACATCTACCTCGCGACCGACCCGGACCGCGAAGGCGAAGCCATTGCCTGGCATCTTGCGGAGATCCTGAAAGACAAGAAGCTGCTGAAGAACAAAAAGCTGAACCGGGTCGTGTTCTACGAGATTACGGAGTCCGCGGTCAAAGAAGCCGTTGCCCATCCCCGCGGCATTTCCATGCCGCTGGTGAACGCGCAACAGGCACGCAGGGCACTGGATCATCTGGTGGGTTTCAATCTCTCGCCTCTGCTCTGGAAGAAAATCGGTCCCAGCCTGTCTGCAGGCAGGGTGCAGAGCCCGGCGCTGCGGCTCATCGTGGAGCGCGAGCAGGAAATCGAGAAATTCAAAAGTCGCGAATACTGGTCGCTGCATCTCGACAGCCACAAGGGCAAACAGAAGTTCAGCGCGCGCCTGATTCAGTATCGCGGCGACAAGATCGAACAGTTTTCGATCGTTAGCGAAGAAGAGCACCGCAAAGTCGTCGACGATATCGAGAAGACGGCAAAAGGCACGGCCAAGGTCGTCAAGGTGGAACGCAAGCCCAAGAGCAGGCAGCCGGCGCCGCCTTTCACCACGTCGACCTTGCAGCAGGAAGCAGTTCGCAAACTCGGCATGACCACGCGGGGCGCGATGAGTACCGCGCAACAACTTTACGAGGGAGTGGAAATCGACGGCGGCACGGTCGGCCTGATCACCTACATGCGTACCGACTCGCTGGCACTTGCCAACGAAGCCCTGCTCGACATCCGCAACTACATCAAGAAGAAATTCGAGCCCGACTATCTGCCGAAAACGGCAAACGAATATCGCAACAAGTCCAAGAACGCCCAGGAGGCGCACGAAGCCATCCGGCCAACGTCGATCGAGCGCACACCGGACGCCATCCGCAAATACCTGACTGCGGATCAGGCGGCACTCTACGAAATGATCTGGAAGCGCACGCTTTCCTGCCAGATGACGCCTGCCAAATACGATACAACCTCGGTGGATCTGGCTGCCGGCCGCGCAGATACGCTATTTCGCGCAAGCGGGCAAATCCTGGTCTTCCCTGGTTTCATGGCTGTCTATCTGGAGGATGCGGACGACACCGAGCAGGAACAGGAAGTCCGGTTGCCGCTGCTCGAAGAGAAAGAGTCCGTGCCGGTCGATCGCATATTCGGCGAGCAGCATTTCACGCAACCCCCCCCGCGCTACACGGAGGCAAGCCTGGTGAAGACGCTGGAAGAATACGGCATCGGCAGGCCGTCGACGTACGCGAACATCATTTCGACGCTGCAGGACCGTGGCTATTCCTTGCTCGAGAAGAAGCGTTTCATGCCCACCGACATCGGCCGGCTGGTCAACGGCTTTCTGACGTCTCACTTCAATCATTACGTCGACTACGGGTTTACCGCGCGCCTGGAAGAAGAACTCGACGAGATCTCCAATGGCGACCGCGAATGGGTGCCGGTGCTGAAAGAATTCTGGAAGGATTTTGCGCGCACCCTGAAATCCAAGGAGAAGGTCGCGCGCGGAAGCCCGATGGAAGAGGCCTGCCCGAAGTGCGGCAAACAATTATTCCTGCAGAACAGCCGTCGGGGCCTCTTCGTCGGCTGCAGCGGCTATCCGGATTGCGATTACACGCGCCCGTGGGGAGATCAGCCTGCGGGGCCGGTCGTGGTCGGCAAAGATCCCGCCACCGATCTGGACATCCTGCTTATGAAGGGACCGTACGGATTTTACGTGCAGCTGGGTCCCACGCCGGAAGACAAGACGATAAAACCCAAACGCGCCGCGTGGCCGAAAAATATCCCCGTCGCCTCGGCCGACCTGGATACCGCGCTGAAAATGCTCGCCCTGCCCCGCAAGCTTGGCGATCATCCCGAATCGGGCAAAGTAGTCGAGGCCAATATCGGCCGCTTCGGGCCGTACGTGAAACATGACGGCATGTTCAAATCGATCCCCAAGGCCGAGAGCGTGCATGACATCACGCTAGAGCGTGCCGTCGAACTGCTGGCGGAAAAGAAAGCAGCAGGCGGCGGGGGCAGGTCCCTGGGCGCGCATCCGGAGGACAACCGGTCTGTCGCGGTACACAGCGGCCGCTATGGTCCCTATGTGAAATACGGAAAGATCAACGCGACCATTCCCGCTTCAATCGACCCGGAAAAAATCACGCTCGACCAAGCCCTCGAATTGCTTTCGGCCAAGGCGGCGAAATCCGGGAAACCCGCGAAACCAGGGAAGGCGGCAAAGCCGGCAAAATCAGCGAAATCGGCAGAAACCGGGAAACCGGCGAAAGCCACGAAGAGCAAGGCGAAGAAAAAAAAGCCGGTTGCCAAAGGCGGCAAGCGCAAGGCCGCCTAAGGCCCGGTTTCAAACATCGAGGTTGCGTACCCCGAGCGCGTTGTTTTCGATGAACGCACGCCGCGGTTCGACCATGTCGCCCATCAGCGTCGTAAAGATCTCGTCCGCGGTAATGGCGTCTTCTATTTGCGTCCGCAACAGGCGTCGCGATGCCGGATCCATGGTGGTTTCCCACAATTGCTCCGGATTCATTTCGCCCAGTCCCTTGTAACGCTGGATCGACACACCCTTCTTAACTTCGTCGAGCAACCAGTCCAGCGCTTCCTTGAACTCGGTAACCCGGTGCTCATGCTCACCGCGCTTGACGAAAGCTCCCTGACCGAGCAGTCCCTGAAGGACATGCGCGGTCTGCTTGATCTGGGTGTAATCGCCACTACCGAGGAAGTCGTTGTCGAGATAGCCGACCCGCAGATTGCCGTGCTGCATGCGCTTGATCGCGAGAACCTGCGCCTCGTTCTTCTGGTCGTAGCGTGGCTCGATCACAAGACCCGGAACGCGACACAGGACCATCAGCCGCTGCGCCGACCGCTCGGCGGCAGCTGCGTCCGCGAGACTGATAATTTCGGGGTCCCGCAGCAGGGCCGCCAGGACCACTGGATCGATGCGCTTGGCGAGCCGCTCAATGACTGCTTCCGCAAGGATGTAGGAACGGGCAACTTCTTCGAGCGCCTCATTGGCGAGCGGCGCGCGATCGCCGCCGGGATGAAGCTCGGCATCCTTCAGCGCCAGGCGCAGCAGATATTCCTTCAGCTCGTGATCATCCTTGAGATAGCGCTCTTCCTTGCCATGTTTGATTTTATAAAGCGGCGGCTGGGCGATGTAGATATGGCCGCGCTCGACCAGATCCGGCATCTGCCGATAGAAGAATGTCAGCAGCAACGTGCGGATGTGCGATCCATCCACATCCGCGTCGGTCATGATGATGATGCGGTGATAGCGCAGTTTCTCGGGCTTGTAATCGTCCTTGCCGATGCTGGTGCCCAACGCCGTAATCAGCGTGGCAATTTCCTGGGACGACACCAGCTTGTCGAATCGGGCGCGTTCGACATTCAATATCTTGCCTTTCAGCGGCAGGATCGCCTGAAACTTGCGATCGCGTCCCTGCTTCGCTGAACCGCCGGCGGAATCACCCTCGACCAGATAGAGCTCGCATAGTGCCGGATCTTTTTCCTGGCAATCGGCCAGTTTCCCAGGCAGGCCAAATCCCTCCAGCACGCCTTTGCGGCGGGTCATTTCACGCGCCTTGCGCGCGGCCTCCCTTGCGCGTGCCGCATCGATGATCTTGCTGACGATGACCTTCGCATCGGCCGGCCTTTCCAGAAGCCAGTCATGCAGCGTTTTTGAAATGGCGTCCTCGACGACCGGACGCACCTCGGAGGACACTAGCTTGTCTTTCGTCTGCGACGAGAACTTCGGATCGGGCAGCTTCACCGAAAGAATGCAGGTAAGCCCTTCGCGCATATCGTCGCCGGTGGTCTCGACCTTGGCTTTTTTGGCGAGTTCATTGGCTTCGATGTACTGATTGAGCGTGCGCGTCATTGCCGCCCGTAGCGCCGTCAGATGCGTGCCGCCATCGCGCTGCGGAATGTTGTTGGTAAAACACAGGACCGATTCCTGGTAAGAATCGTTCCATTGCATCGCCACTTCCACGGTGATGCCGTCACGCTCGCCGATAGCGTTGAAAATCACGTTGTGCAAAACCGTTTTGCTGCGGTTGATGTATTCGACGAAGCCTTTTACGCCGCCGCCGAAG
>JANXPQ010000379.1 GCA_025357235.1 Betaproteobacteria bacterium | reverse complement strand
CGAGCGAGCTGCGGCAGGGCGGCTGAGCGGCTCGGCCGCCTTACCCGCGCCGCGCACCCCCGGGGCTTCACGGCGGCGGCACTCACTTGTTTAACCACTGCGCATCCGTTGTTTCCATCCCAACGGCGCCGAGCAGTGGCGGCTGCCCCATGAAGTGGAGTTGGGCGCGCTGCTTCAAACTCTCCTCGCCAAAGCGCCGTGGCGCTGACCTGCTCCCTTGAGGTTGGACCCGGAAAGGCGGCAGAGCCGCCGGCATGTACGCAGTTCCGAAAGGATCAGTCGCTGGAACCCCGCGCCCGCGACGATCGCCATCCCGCGCTTCTGGATGATCGTCTACAACTCTACGATGCCGGCTCGGAACCGGGAGCAGTTGCGTTCGTGGTCGGCGGTCCAGCAACTTCCGTCTTCTCGGGCTCGACCGAAATCTCGATCGGAAGCACGATCGGCGCCGGGGGAGGGGAAGGTTCCACATCTGGAACGCGCTTTACCAACTCGTCCTCGGAGACCGGGTACTGAACACCGCGAACATCCTTGAAGTTCTTACGTGCCCGCTTGATTGCCTGTGCGCTGGTCGGAGCGATGTGGACATGCAATAGCTCGCATAGGAGTTCCGTGTTCTCCTTGCCGGTCAACATCTTCGCACCATCAGTGGTGAAAACGGCTTGCCAAGGTGGCGATGCGAGCTTCCAATCAAGCTCTGACAGCCGCTTCATAACCTCAGACCATTCTAGATGACCCTGTTGGATGATCTCGGAAGCAACGCGAGCTGCAGCCTTCTGAACCACGGGCCGCATGAATGGGTGACCTTCTCCCTCGGCGTTCTTTGGGGCGCGGATTTCCCTTGCCGACGCTACCCCTTCTAGCTTGATCCGGACTTCGCCACAGTACTTAAGAAGATCATCTAACCGGCCAGTTAGCTTCTTGTAGCTGTCATCCAAGACATCTTCCAAGGGCCGCAAGCTTTTGTCTTTCATGCCCAGGGGCAAGTCCCAGCCGAGATACCGCAGAACGTCGTAAAGCACGGTGAGCGTTGTCAGCGCATGGGCATCGCCTTTTGGCACGCTACCGGCGGCGAGTTTGAGTTCTCCGTCCTCACCATCTGAAAGGATGACTCTCACTCGTCCTTCGACTTTCAGGAATTCGTGATCTCCTAACATCCGACGGGTGATGATCGCGAAGCCGTCGTCCTCGTCCAGCGCAATATTTTCCGCCGTCCCTGTTTGCTTCGCGTTTCTGTTTATGTTCGAGAAGAGCCGTCGCGTCCGAACGCGGCCTTCCTCTGTGTTGTAGTGTGTAACAAAAAGGACGCCGATGTCCTCTCCGCCCAGGTCCGGCTTCTGTTTCAACGCATCCTTGATAGCCCGCAAGCGATGCTGACCGTCCAGCACGAAGTATTGCTGCGTGCCATCGAACGTGAGTACACCAAATTCCCGATCCAAGCCCTTGAGAATGCCTTGAGGATCGTCCATGGATAGAGTCGTGTACTGCGGCTCGCCGCCCCAGGCGGCGACCACGAGACCTCCAAGGAAACGGTGCTTGGACTTCAGGAGGTACTCGGTAATCCCCTTTGTGCGGTCAGAGAGTCCTCTCTGGATGATCTGGTCCAGTTCGGAGTTGTTGTTTCCTAGTTCGTAAGCGAAGCTAACCTGCCGGGCGACTTCGGCATACTTCATCATGCAAATGTAGTATTTCCAGTCACCGACCGAGCATTGGAAGGCGGGGATAAACGTCTTGTTGCTCATTTGGGCTCCTCAAAAGCCGGGATTGTCTTTCCGGGTCTGATCTTTGGACCATGCTGAAAATTGAGCGGCGGCTGTAACAAACGAATCAGCTTTCTCTCGAATAGTTCGATGTCGCGCACAGTCGAGAGTGTCAGAAACCAATACTCCAATGGACGAAGGGTAAGATAGCGCGATAGTCGCTGCTCGCGATCGGCTGGTGGAGGATCGGCCCAGAGACAGCTAGCATCCCTGCCGACGTACTTGGCGTACTCGCTTAGGTAACGCGTCCTAATAGTATCATTCTTGCCTTCTTCAATGCCTGCCTTGCCGACGTACAGCGCCCAGCAGAACCGCTCTGTATCTGGCGCGGCCGCAAACCGGAAGACGAACTCGGGTCTCCACACAAACATGTAGAGTCCCCTCTCGTCCGGAAGACTGGCACCAAGCGTCTCTACCGCCTGCCTTCTTTCCCATTTGGGGCCGCCCTGAGGGCAGATAAGCTTATCCAGCCCTTTGCAAAAACGGCTGTCGATAAGGAGCTCAATCGATGGCGTAAAATTGAGCCTGACTGCGGGCTCGTCGCGGAACTTGTGGAGGAGTAGAATGAATTCCTCTTCGTTCACGTGGTCACCGCTGAGGGCCCTTCGCGATTCTGGATTGTGCAGATCGCACACGCCAGCTCTTCAGGACCGTCGGAGTGCAAAGCGTGAATGCAATAATCGGCATATCTTGACCCGTGTCTTACATCGTGGTCCGCAATGACATACTCGCCGACCGTGCCGCTGCGCCTTTCCTCGTCTTTGGCTTTGTGGATCTCCACCACGATCTTGGCGACATAAGCGTCAGCTGAATAGTCCATGAGGTCGCAGAGGGCGACCTCAGTGTCATGGCCAGAGTTCGCAAGGGCGCGGATCAGATGTCCTGGCGCTGCCTTATCTTCGGCCTTGTCCACCTTGCGCTCCATTCTAGTGTTTGGGCCCTACAGACAAAAGGCTTGCTCGAGGTCCCACGGAGGCGACATTGGAACAACAGAGTCGGTCTCCACCGCTCGTTCTCTAGAGCGAGCAGATCAGACAAGCAGTATCGCCGTCTTGCTCCTCGTCCTCCCTCAAAACCGCAGTGAGCCTGTTATCTGTCACCTTGTTCGGCTGCTTCTGACCAATTTGATACAAACGCTCGGCCTGCTGCAGTTCCTCCAAGCTCTCCCCATTCCTCCAAGTGAAGCGCTCGCCCGTGATGGAGTCAACCTTCTCATAGGTCTTCGCGCTCTCAAACAGATCTGGGTGTTTCTCAAGCAATCCCGCCCATTCGCCCGTCTGCTGGAAGAAGCAGAAATAGCATCCGGAACGCGATCGCCATTGGTAGTAAGCCGGCAACCCGAGTCCAGCTTCCTCAAGAATGCGGAGGACGTCGGCGTGCGTGACGCCCGCCTCTTTGAACGGGAACCGTGCTGTAATATTGGGCTTGGTGGAGATGTACCCCTCGCGGTCCTCGTCCGCGCGGATACCCACATAACTGATCACCGGGTCATCACCGACGTACTTCTCGAATGGCTTGAGCTTCAATTGGCGGGTGCACCAGCGCATCCGGCTCGATGGAAGGTATCCTCCATAGATCTTCAACCAATGGTCGAAGCCGCGCTCAGGGTTGAGCCGCGCGATCGGCTTGCCCAAGAATGCCTCGAGCTTATCGAGGAATTCGTATGTCTCGGGCAGCTCCTTGCCGGTGTCCGTGAAGACGTACTCCATCTCCGGCACCCTGTCCTTCATATAGACCGCGAGCGCTGAGCTATCTTTGCCGCCCGAGAGTCCGAGGATATGGCGCGTCTTGACTGTCACGGTCGCTTCTCCTCCGAGGATGACTCATCAGTCGCCGAGAGTTCGGCAACGACGTCGCGGGCAACATAAGCTAATGCCGCTAGAACCGCATCTTTTGAGATGTCCTGCTGGCCAGCGACGAGGCGGCGAAGCTCTTCGGCCAGCGCCGAGATGTGCTTCTGGTCCGAGGCCCGCACCGCAACAACGCGTTCGTGATCTTGCATGCCCGGTTCCGCGACCGAGAGACGCAGGAGCTTCGTTCCCTCTGCCAACTGGATACCGCCTCGCTCGACGGCGAATGCCTCGACCGTGGCGAACCGTCGAGAAACCTGGGCGAGATTGATCGCGAAGGCCTCCCGGTCGCGGTCGTGCCAAGTCGCCGGTGGCCTTCCTCCAAGAAGGGTGCCAACCGACTCCAACCACGCGTCGTGGTCGATCGCATCATCGGCCGCACGAATCAAGAAGCCCTTGAGCTGCGTTTCGACGGCCATCGGCATGAGCTGCTTGGCTCGAGCAGATAGTTCCTTGCGCGCAGCAAGTGCGACAGTCGGCAACGAGAAGGTGTTGCGCAACTCGTTTTCAATCGTGTTGAGGAGGCGCCGATAGGCGGATTGGAGCTCCCGCAGCGCGGTCTTGAGGCGCGCGACCAGTTCGTCCAGCTTGGCCTTGGGAAGGTCCGAAGTGTCGGATAGCGGCTCGAAGCCGCAGGCACGCGGAAGCTCTGTGAACACGAGCGGGCCGGGCTCCTTCGCACGAAGCAAGGCCTCGCGCACGGCCAGCGCGTGCTCGGACACCGAGCGCGTGTTGCGGCTGTAGTCAGGCAGGTCCCGAGCGAGACGTACGAGCTGCTTCACGAGCGGAAGCAGCGAGCGCACCTTGCCGCTTGCCCAAGTTTCGGGACCTATCAGCTCTTGGAACAGTTCAGCCCGCGCTCCGGCCACCCGGAACCGCTGAACCTCGAACTTCGACGGGCCGCGCAGCACGCGCTCGGCGATCGCGCCGGTTAGGTGCGGAACGAAGGCGCCATCCTCGTAGATAGCGATATCCGCGCCAGACTCGACGAGTGCCGCCATGACCAAGACCGGAATCGGACCATCTTTCAACCCGAACGGCGCCGCCCGAAGCCGCTCGTACACGTGCTCAAGCGAGAGGCGCGTTCCGCTCGCAGAGTTGAGCAGTTGCTGGATGTATTCATATACGGGCTTGAGGCTGCCTTGCTTGCGGTTTCGTGGCTCGGCGAACTTGACCACGTCACCGTCGACCCGATGAAGGCCATGGTGCTCGAGCAGAGAGAGGTACATCGAGAGCTCGGGGGGCGTTCCCTCGATGCCTAGGTTCTTCTGCTGGG
>JANXPQ010000352.1 GCA_025357235.1 Betaproteobacteria bacterium | reverse complement strand
CCGCCTTGCGTGTGGCTCTGCCGTGTACCTCAAATCCTTTCGCCGTTGCCAATGTCATCTGCTTCACAATGAAACCCTCCCGTTTGCGTCTCGTACTACGACCACGCAGCCGGAGACTTGTTCAGTGTTTCCCTAGCGGCCTTGATGATCAGATTGGTATCGACTGGTGGTAAGCGTTTCTATTATCCGGTAACCCAATCTCGCTTTGGGAGCTACCGGCCGAAAACAAAACGCCTCCATCGTTCTGACGATCGAGGCGTTTTACTTTATCCACTTAGCGGGTATACGGCCGTATGAATCATGAACCCTGGACCTCGCGAGCACGGTGCCGCACTGTTAGCTCTTGTGATTATGCAATTATGCAGGCCAGACCCCCGCTTTTCGAGAGGCTTTCCACTGTACGCCGCGAAATTAGCCTCCAGTGCACGTTGAGGAAAATGGCCGCGCAGCCGCTCGCTAAGGATGAGCCGATAATTTTCGTCGAAAGTAATCAAGCCGCGATCGAACGCGCCGTCGTGCAAACGAGAAAGAGCAGCACAAGAAACTGTTACCTATGTGTTTGAACTCGACTGTTACCTATGTCTTTGAACTCAATTGTTACCGATGAGTGTGAGTCACACCCAATCGCCGTCAAACGCTGACAAATCGATCCTCCGAGAGGGTAAATCGCCAGTTTCGCCTTGCCCAGTCCCCGGCATAATCTACGTTGATACGGGCTCCGGCCCGGATTCCATGGACAGCGGCCAGGCGGCGTCCAACCGGAGAGCGCCGAACCCACAGCGGCGCCTGACATAGATCCAACCCGTTTGCCTGGCGATCGATTCCGAGTGCCTGCGCCAACCGTCCCGGGCCAGATGTAAGCTGCCGCAGGTTTGCCGGCACGCTTGAAAGACCGCGGTTTTTCGCCATGATTTCCAACCCGAACGTTGGCCGCAGCGCTCTGATCAACACTGCCGCGGGGACTCGCCCTGCACCAACGACTATGTTGAAGCAGTAGTGCATGCCGTAGATCTGAAAGACGTATGCGTAGCCACGAGGACCAAACAGAACCTCGGTACGAGCCGTTCTGCGGGCGTTCCAGGCATGAGACGCGCGATCCTCCGGACCAACGTACACCTCGGTTTCGACGATCAATCCGCCACACGCGCTGTTGGACAAATCCGACCCCAACTCCATGCCAATGAGCGCTTTGCCAACCTCGAGAGGCGCTCGCTCAAAAAAGCTGCGTCGAATTCTTGCAACGCTCATTTCCTTTTACCTTGCGAGGTTAAGTTCGTGACGAGGTGATGCTCGTGACGAGATGGAACTCGTGACGAGGTTAGGCCAGTGACGAGGTGGGGCCGTAACGAAGGAAAAACGGCCGCCCGACTTCGCTGAATTCCCACAAGGGGATATGGGGCCTGCGCCCATGACCAGCTCCTGCCGGACCCTACCAGGGAAGCTCTACGCGAACTTTATTTCCCCGGGCAGCTTTGATGAAGGCTTTGTCCAGGGTCAGAAGACGGGTGGCCCTGGCATTCACCGCAATGGCAACGTGGAGTGCGTCGCCTCCGCGAAGCCCGCTCCCCAGATCCTGCAGGTAGAAAGCCGCCAGAACGTAGTCGTCGCGTGAAGGCGTGACGACCGTGACGCCGGGTTCGAACGCTTCGTAGTACTCGGACAGTGCCCGGCGCGCCAGCGGCTCTTTGAGTTCCCGATTCCTGAACTTGATCCCGACGGCACTGGTAAATTCAACGCGGGTCCATTCGCTTATGCAAAACCGGCCCTTGACCTTTTCAAGCGCGGCCGCGACCCGCTCGGAATCCCGCTCCGCAGCACAGAGCGCGACCACCAGATTGGTGTCCAGGTAAATCAATCAGTACTTCTCGTCCCGCATCTTGCGCACAAGTCTGGCAGCCGACGTCTTCGCCTTGGGCATGCCTGCACGCAGTGCGCGCAATCGCGCGAAATCGATCCCGGGCGTGGCCGATGCGATCGGCGCCAACTGGACGACGGGCGCTCCGCGGCGGGTAATTACGACTTTCTCGCCTTTTTCCGCGCGATCGAGCATTTCGCTCATATGGGTCTTCGCTTCCGCGACGCTATAAGTCCTGCGGCGATTGTCCATGGCAAATCCTGTTGGTCATCTGGTTGGTCATCTGGTTGGTCATCTTACACCGCGGATGCCGGAACGGGAACGCGGGGACGGGGGTAGAGACGGGACTTGGAAGCCCGTGACGAGGTTAGGCGAGTGACGAGGTGGGGCCAGTGATGGGGGTAAGAGCAGGAAGGAAAGTGACCAGCCGCCGGGCTGCCCCCGGCCTGATCCAAGAACAGTCAGGCAGCCGCTCGTTCGATTGCATCAATCTTTCGACCCAGTTGCTTGCGCGCTTCTTCCAGGTCGAAATCAGACTGCAGCCCCATCCAGAACTGCTCCGAGGTGCCGAAGTAGCGGGCAAGACGCAATGCCGTATCGGCGGTAATTGCTCGCTTGCCCAGGACGATCTCGTTGACCCGGCGTGGCGAGACAACAATCCCCCGGGCCAGGGCATTCTGGCTGATGTCCATCGGTACAAGGAATTCTTCGAGCAGGATTTCGCCGGGGTGGATGTTTTTCAATTTGGCCATATCATTCTCAATTCAGTGGTAATCGACAATCTCCACTTCGTTTGAATAACCGTCGTTCCAAACGAAGCAAATGCGCCATTGGTCATTTACGCGAATACTCCATTGACCCTTGCGTTGGCCTTTAAGCGCTTCAAGGCGATTTGCCGGGGGAACGCGTAGATCCTGGAGCGTCTTGGCGTTATTGAGCATGCGTAGTTTTCGGCGCGCGACTTGCTGGATCTCACGCGGCAATTTCCGGGAAATCTCTCCACCCCAAATCAACTCTGTTTCGCGATCGCGAAAGCCGAGGATCATGCCGTACTGTAACGCCGCTCGTTATAGAACGTCAAGGATGCGACGGATGGTGTCGTGACGGAATAGACGCGACGCATGACGAGGTAAAAAGGCAGTGCTGGGCGCTGAGAAGAGGCGAAAACAGGACTGAGGACTGCCCGACTTCGCTGGATACCGGTCTTCGACCATAAGTAAAGGCAGAAAGGCCGTGACGGGTGAAGCCGTGACGAGATGGGGCCAGTGACGGGAAAGAGCGAGTGCTACGTGCTGAGAAAGGCCGCAAGAACTGGACCGAGGACTGAGTAAAGGCCGTAAGCCTTAATGCTTTTGCTTTTGCCCTTGCTTCCCCATTAGGCGCGCCGAGCAGCTCGACTCGACAAGGGGTTGTCGGCGAGGACTGTTCGAGTCCCATGGCAAGGCACGTTTTGTGCGCCTTGCCAGGTCGAGTTCCGCAGCCGCCTTGTCGAGTCAGGCAGCACAGGGTTACCCCGTGAATACGGGGCGCGACTCCTGGGGCGGCCTTCTTTTGGTTACTTTTAGTTCCGGCGTAACTTGCTTAACTAATTAAGCAAGTTAGCCTGCACTGCAATCTTCGATTGTCTTGGCGAGCGCAAGAAAAGTGACCAGCCGCCGGGCTGCCCCCGGCCTAGTAATGCGCGACTTCTCCCGTGCAGCAAAAGACAACTGTTACCTATGTGTTTGAACTCGATTGTTACCTATGAGCGTGACTCGTACGGGCAGCTTCGGTCCTGGTCTATTCAAAGCGATAGAACTTGTCGTTGAGGTACTTCACGATGTCCTGCTTTTCGGCGGACGTGAATTCCTTTTGTGCCATGTGGGTGCAGTTTTCGACCTGCTTTCCAAGGCCTTCCAGCGACCGGACAGCATGGTTCTTGTGGGTATAGACGGCGGTGTCGTGGCAGCCGGTGCAACTGGCATCGTGCAGTCGCTTGCCTTCCGCGGCGTCGCCGGGCAAGGCTGCTGCATGAACATTAACCGCCAGCAACGACAACAGTGACAATGGCAGAATCCTCATGGCTATCCTCCGAAGATGAGTAGGGGATTGGACATCCTGAGATGCTTGGAAATTGATGTCCGCGACGGAATGTTACTCGCTGGAGCCTTTCTTTAATGCAGGCCAAAGTTCGAAGCCGAGTAAAGGTTAACGGCAACTGGCATACCAACTTAGCTTCGCTGCGCCTTGATGATTTGCCAGGCGGTCCGTCCGGGCAGCCGCCCTTCCCAGAACGTCCAGCCGTTGACGGGCTTGCCGGTAATAGACATGGCCGCGGCAGAAGGCGAATCGAACCGCCGGCCATTCAGAACCAGCGCTCCATTTTCTGCCCGGGCCAGATAGGTTTTGCCTTTATAGGTTGCGCGAAACTCGGTGCCTGCAGGAAATCTCACACCTTTGGTTACCCATTCACCGGGTACGGGACCCGAGGTCACAGTTGTCGGCGTCCGCTGGCTCGCAAGACCCAATAACTGGCGAAGCACATCGTTCTCGCTGACGGCCTCGCTGGGACGACGTCTGATGAGTTCTTTGTAGACTTCAAAATCCACTTCAATGGCGGGCATGGGACGCTCCCTGGACATGGCTGGGAACTATGATAGTAATATAGTACTATTGCAGGAGGCAAGAGCACGAAGTTCCATCAATGGCCCCTTGCAGCTTTCCGTTCGTTTCTATAATGTTAAGCATACTTAACATTATGGTACGACAATGAGAATACAGGAATTGGGGTACGAGATCCGGCAGGCCCGTACGCGGCAGGGCATGACGCAGGCCAGGCTTGCCCGTGCTTCCGGCATTTCCCGCGTCACGCTCAATCAATTGGAGAACGGATTATTCCCCGATCTCGGGATCCGAAAAGTCCAGACACTACTGAAGAATCTTGGCCTCGAACTGACTCTTACCGAAAGTCCAACGCTACGCGGCCCTGACTTCATTCGCATGGCCAGCACTTCGGCGAGCGTCAGTTTCAGGGAATCCCTTTCAGACGAGGAACTGATCCGAATCCTGCTGACCGGCAAGGTACCTGCGAATCGGCGCCCGCACATTCGAGCCCTGCTCGACGAAGCATCTCCTGAAATGTTGGAAGGATTGACAGAAGAAGTCGGTCGCTGGACCAAGCCAGGACGAATCGAAAAGAATCTTGCGACCATTTCGAAAGCCCTGGGAATATCCCGAAAGAATTCGGCATGGATGAAGAACGGCTGAAAATCTGGGAAACGCTGTTTCAGCGCGCTCTTACGATCATCGACTCGGTGGCGCGATCAGGCCACGCGATCGAGGATTGGAGTTTTGGCGGCGGCACGGTGCTTATGCGACGGCATCATCATCGTTTCAGCAAAGATGTCGATATCTTTATCCCCGATCCGCAGTACCTGAATCACCTGACTCCTCGACTCAATAACGAAGCAGAAGCCCTGACCACCCACTACATCGAACATCAAGGCTCTTTGAAACTGATTTTTCCTGAAGGCGAGATCGACTTCGTCGCCGCCGGAGCCTTGACCCCCAAGCCCACGTCCGTCGAGATCTTGTTCGACCGGGAAATCAATGTCGAAACATCCGCGGAGATCATCGCAAAGAAAGTCTGGCACCGCGGCGCCGATTTTACGGCCCGGGACATCTTCGACCTGGCAATGGTGGCGGAGAAAGAACCAGGGGCACTTGCCGGCATTAAGCCCATTCTGCAAGGCCGCAGAGAATCGATCATGGCCAGGATCGGCAAATACGAAACCGATCTGCGTGAAACTTTCGCAGCACTGGAGACTATCGACTACCGGCGCAGCTTCGACGAATGCGTCGAACTGGCCACGAAAGCTCTCAACTGAAAATGCCGTGACAGATGAGGCCGTGCCCGACTAAAAGGGTACTCCGACGTGCTGCGCACGTAGGGTATTCGCTGGATTCCCACAAGGCGATACGACGGGATCCCTCCCGAGGATACCGGTCATTCGACCATAACCGGTCTGCGACCATAACCGGGCTTCGCCCATAACGACGTGACGGGGGAAGAGTGAGGACTCAGGACTCAGGACTCAGTAAAAGCCGTAGCCCTAGGGCGTTTGCCTTTCCTCCCCTTGAGGCGCGCCGAGCAGCTCGACTCGATGTGGGGAAGTCGACGAGCACTGTGCGCCTGTCGACACGTTAAGCGCAGCTCCGTTTGCGGGAGCAGGCGCCAAGACTCGGTCCACCAATGTCAGACCAGGCGCTCACGACTCGGATTCCGCCCCAGCTTGCGCCCGCCGGGAACCGAGTCAGTCCCGCAGCGAGGCACGTTTTGTGTGCCTCGCCAGGTCGAGTTGCGCAGTCGCCACATCGAGTCAGGCAGCACAGGGGCACCCCGTGAATGCGGGGCGCGACTCCAGGGGCGGCCTTCTTTCGGTTACCTTTAGCTCCGGCGTAACTTGCTTAACAGGCTGCCTTCACTAAGGAGGGCTTTTAGTTTCGGCAACCTATCAAGCAGGTTAGCCTCCACTGAAATCTTCGATTTTCTTGGCGAGCCCAATCAAGGTGACCAGCCGCCGGGCTGCCCCCGGCCGAATAAGAAAAGACGTGATGCGTGACGAATTAGAGGAGCCACGACTTACGGCTTGGGGGACGGGATTCGGGACACGCCCTTCCGGCGTTACCAGACCAGCTTCAAACCCGGTATGCCTTTCATTGCCTGATCGGCGGAGAGCAACTCCGCACCGGCGGCAAGGGCGGTCGCCGCAATCAGGCGATCGGCGGGATCCTTCCGGGTGAAATCCGCGCCTTGCGAAAGGGCTGCGATTTCCGAAGTAATGGAAAGCACCCGGTAGCCCCGGGCATCCAGGACTGCCTGGATGAAGGATCCGGATTCCTCGTCGATTTCCAGTCGCCGTTTCGCAATCAACATGGCAATTTCCCAGAGGGAGATGTCTGCGCAGGCCAACTGCCCCGCAGACTCTGCGTCCTTCAGCCGCCGGCGCGCCTTTGCCGATAGCCGCGCGGGTGCGAGCGCGTCGAAGACGAGCACGTGGGTGTCACAAATGATCACGATCGCCCGTCCAGGCTGCGCCCGCTGGAGATGTCACGTCGCCTACCTTGGCGGTCTTGCGAAGTTCGGCGAGCCTTTTCTTTGCCCGATCGCTTTTTGCGGCTTCCGGGACCAGGCGGGCGATGACTTTGCCACGGACCGTCACCTCGACCTCCTTCCCTTCCTGGACCTGTTTCAAGTAATCGGGCAGGTTCTGGCGAAGCTGGGTAACGTTTACGGAAGAGGACATGGCTCGAATCCTGGTATGTACAGATCAGATGTACATACTACGCCTATTTCAGGAGTGACGGGTGCCCCGCAAGGGGATCACGCAAGGCGTCCCCCTCCGGGGATATAGGGCTGCGCCCATAACAGGCTTCGCCATAACCGGCGTTGCCATACCCCACAAAGGGTTACCGGGCTGACGCCCATAACCGGTCTTCGACCATAATGGGAGAAAGGTGAAAGGTGAAAGGTGAAAGTAAAAAAAGGAGGACTGAGGACTGAGTAAAGGCTGTAGGCCCTACTGCTTTTTGCGCTTTCCCCCTTGTGGCGCGCCGAGCAGCTCGACTCGATGAGGGGCAGTCGACGAGGACTGTTCGCCTGTCGCACCACCTCACCCCAGCCCTCTCCCCCTGAGGCGGAGAGGGAGAGGTAATAGAAAAAACTAAAAGCAAGAAAATCAAAACGGGCGACCAATTGGTCGCTTGTTGCTTTTGCCCTATCGCCTTTCACTCTCCCTCTCCGCCCGCTGGCGGGGGGAGAGGGCTGGGGTGAGGTGGGTGGGTAGTCCGGCTTTGTGCGCCTCGCCAGGTCGAGTTCCGCAGTCGCCTCATCGAGTCAGGCAGCGCAGGGTTACCCCGTGAACACGGGGCGCGACACCGGGGCGGCCTTCTTTCGGTTACCTTTCTTGGCCGCGCAAGAAAGGTGACCAGCCGCCGGGCTGCCCCCGGCCTGATCTAAGAACAGTCAGGCCGCCACCCTTTCGATGGCATCGACCTTCCGGCCAAGTTGCTTGCGTGCCTCCTCCAGGTCGAAATCGGACTGGAGCCCCATCCAGAACTGCTCCGAGGTACCGAAGTAGCGGGCAAGACGCAATGCCGTACGGCGGTAAATGCTCGCTTGCCCAGGACGATCTCGTTGATCCGGCGCGGCGGCACGGCAATCCCCCGGGCCAGGGCGTTCTGGCTGATGTCCATCGGCGTCAGGAATTCTTCGAGCAGGATTTCGCACGGATGGATGTTCTTCAATTTGGTCATGTCATTCTCGAATCAGTGATAACCGCCACTTCGACCATAAGGACTGAGCGCGTCTGCCGGGTGGCGCGCTTCAGCGCGCTCGAATCAGCGTCAGCCCCCTACATACGTGACGGCGCCACGTTGCACCGTTGCAAGAGAGGCTAGCAGATCCGGCACCAGCCGTTGAAGGTCGCTCAGCCTGTTGGACCTCGATCGCAGTACGACGACAGCGATCTCGAAGGCGGGAAGATCCTGCTGAAACGAAAGATTACGATCGACAGTGACAAAAACCTCGAACTGCTTCGATGCGAGCGCAAGCAGTTCCCCGTTCTTTAAAGTTGTCCAACCCATCTGGCGCGCGGTCTTAACCTCGTACCCAACGATATCGCGCGCCAGGCGCCAATCGACGCATTCGTCGACAAATATTTTCAAGAGGCAGAGGCGACCAGGCGATCTTTCGCCTGCTCAAGAAAACTGATGACCTGTTCTCGATTGACGGAAGGGAAGCCAGCCAGAAAATCATCGATTGATTCTCCAGCTTCGAGATAGTCGAGAAGCGTCTGAACCGGCACCCTCGTGCCAGAAAAGACCGGAGTGCCGCCCATTACATCGGGGTTACAGGCAATGACTGGAGTATCCATTTGGTCAGCCTACCCTTATCTCTCAGTCGCGTGCAACCTTGACGGTCGTGACAGCGTGACGATCGTGACTATCGTGACGAGGTGGGGTGGGACTCAGGACTTCGGCCCGACTTCGCTGGATTCCCACAAAGCGATACTACGGGATACCGGTCTACGACCATAACCGGGCTTGCGCCCATAACTCCGGACTAAGTAAAAGCCAGAGGCCGTGCTTTTGCTCTTGTTTCCCCTTGAGACGCGCCGAGCAGCTCGACTCGATGGGGGGAAGTCGACGAGCACTGTTCGAGTCCCATGGCAGGGCACGTTGTGTGTGCCCTGCCAGGTCGAGTTGCGCAGTCGCCCCATTGAGGCAGGCAGCACAGGGGCACCCCGCGAATGCGGGGCGCGACTCCGGGGCGGCCTTCTTTGGGTTACCTTTCTTGGCCGATCAAGAAAGGTAACCAGCCGCCGGGCTGCCCCCGGTCGCTCTTGTCCCTTGCCGCTGCGCGATCCCTTTTGACTTCATCGTTTCCAGAATCTTCTGGCCTTTGCGCCACCCGCTTCGGGGCAGTAGCTTCCTATCGATCAGACCCACTGCGCTTTAGTCCGCGAACATCTCCCGCAGGATGGCGAGGGCCGGCTTCGGATCGACGGTGGTCATCTTCGCGAGGAGCCGCTCCACCGATACGGTGCGGATCTGGTCGAGGGCCACCTGCGTATTTCACGCCATCGTGACCGGTGATTTCACGGAAGCGTGACCGACGTTTCACGGCATCGTGACCGCGATTTCACGGTAAACGTGACCGATTTATGGGGTGCTGCATGGATAGTTAAAGGTAGTCTCGGCGCTTTTT
>JANXPQ010000332.1 GCA_025357235.1 Betaproteobacteria bacterium | reverse complement strand
TTACTGCGCAGGCCGACTGTCCGCCAGCTCGATGCCGTCTTTGTTCAGGGCCGCTCCCTCGTCGTTCGCGTGCGACGCGACGGGATCGAGGTCAAGCGTAAGGGAGAACGCTGGAACCCGACTGCCTACTTCGTGCCGTGGCAATCCGTCTACACCACTGGCGCTCGCCTCCGCGCGATCGAGAACGCACGCGAGCGCGCGGCCCGCAAGGCCGCGCGCCGGGGAGGGCGGCCATGACCGGCAAGCCCGCCCGCCGGAGAAGAGATAGATGGGATGAAGCGGCCTTCCGTGGCCGCTCCATCCGCAGAGTCTTCCACAGAGATCCATTCTCTGTGGGGCGTACTTCACCCTGCGCGCGAGGCGCGCGCAAGGCGACGGGGATTGCTTTATCGGCGCCAATCGGATTGAGAGTCGTGCATGGTGGCGCCGTGATCGACACCGAGCGACAAGCCGCGGCCTTCATGAAAGCAGTCAAGTTCGCGCTTCGGTACGGCTCCGGCAAGCTGCCCAGTCTCGCTGCGGAGATCCGGGATCAACGGCGCGCCATCGAGCTCACCAATGCGCTGCTGGCCCGCGGCCTGGTGATTGAAACCAACGTCATCGGCGAGCGGCTGGTCCTCGCCCACCGCGAGGTCGTTCCTGCGCTCTGGGCTCTGCGGACGCGCTTTCGCTCGGACCCCACACCCGATGCCGCACGCGCTCTCGAGCTCATCGCCATGGAGGCGGGCACCAACGCCGGAGACGTGCGGCGAATGCTCGGCGTCAGAGGCGGGCAGCGGCCCGATCGCGCCGACGTGGCGTTGGCCGAGTTGATGCGCGACATGCGCGTCGACCGCGGCCCATCGTCGGTCCCCCAGCGCGGAATTCCGTATCTCAGCAAGGAAGGTTTTCCCTATCGCGTTTTCGAGCAGGCGCATCCGGAGCTGATCGTGCAGGCGGGAAAGCTGGGCATACGCCGCGCCGTCGAAATGGTGGTGGCGCCCCTGCGGCACCTGCCGCCGCGGACGGTCGCGTCGCTGCTCAAGCTGAGCATCCGCAGGGAGGAACTGCCCGGCGCCGTCGCGCAGTGAACCCGTTCGCTCTCGTTCGCTTGACAGGTTCTTCCTTATTTAGCTACAAGGACAAATGTTGGCCTCAGGAGAACGACCATGACAACCGAACATCGCGCGAACTCGAAGCCTGGCCCCGTCAACCGTCTCGTCATCTACCGACCGAAGAAGGGCAAGGAGTCCAATCTGGAAGAGATCCTTCGCACGCATGGCCCAACGCTTCGACGCAGTGGGCTTCTCACCAACGAGCCGGTGCGGTTGTGGCGCGCGACTGACCTGCGCCGCGAGGGCGAGCCCTCCCAGCCGTATTTCGTGGAGACATTTCAATGGCGAGACGAAAAAGCATCGGACATCGCCCACCAGACGCCGGAGGTCATGGCAGTATGGGAGACGATGGGTCCCCACATGGAGGGGATGACGCTCACCACGCTCGAGCCTCTCTGACTCCGGATGCCGAAGCGCGGCTCGCAGCGCTTGAAGCGGTGTGCAACGCGATTGCGCATCCTGCCCGCCGCCAGATCCTGCTCACCGTGCATCTGCGCGGCACCATGACCGCGGGCGACATTGCTGGAAGGTTCGCGCATGCATGGCCGACCACGACACGCCATCTGCAAGTGCTCGAGACCGCGGGCCTGTTGCGTCACACACGGCTCGGCCGGAACCGGGTCTACGATCTCGATCACGGGCGACTCGATCTCCTGCGCGAGTGGATTGCGTGGTTCGAAGGCGTTCCGCGACAGAGTGATCGTTCCGCGCACGTCGCAAACCCGGTCGTAACGTCAACGAAGAAAGGATCGAGACCATGAGCAAGATTGATGGGCGGGTACCTGAAGAGCACAACGCGCTCAAAGAACTGCGTGCGATCTGTAGCGGGCTACCAGAGTGCGTCGAGACGACTACGTTCGGCCACCCTACGTTTCAAGCGGGGAAGAAGCGCACGTTCGTTGTTCTCGATGACCACGAGCAGCCGAAAATGCTCTGTCTTGTGTTCAAGGCAGACCGTGCAGAGCAAGCGGAGCTCGTCGACGGCGTACAATTCTTTTTGTCGAAGTTCGGGGCGAAGCATGGATGGACGTCGATGCGCGTTGATGCGCGAACGGATTGGCGCAAGGCGAAGGGAATCGTCGTAGCGAGCTATCGTCGGGTTGCGCTCAAACGGATGGTCGCTCTCCTTTGAAGGGAGCCCAAAGATCATGGCACGGGAGCCGGTTGTCCCGCGCGTTCGCGGTCACAGCGCCGTCCGCGCGACTTCACCTTCACTTCCATTGGTCAGATCCTTACACCAGAGCAGTTGAGCTTCGTCCGGGAACTCGGGATAGGCGAAGCGGTCGATCACCTTGAGAACGCACCCATGACGAGCGTAAAACCTGCATGCGGGCACATTGATGTTCTGGGTTTCGATCATGAGTTCCCGGCAGCCTCTCTGCATGGCCCAGGCCTCGGCGGCTCGGAAGAGCGCGGAGCCAACTCCTTGCCCGCGGACCTTTGGAGAAACGCGGATATCCCATAGCACGGCTCGATCTGTCCGGTTATCGAAGATATTCGCACCTGCGGTATCGAGTACTACGGCGGCCCCACCGACTTGCTGGCCTTGCAAACGCGCCGCAAACAGTCCCCAATTCGATAAATTGAAGCGACGAGACCACTGGGCGGGACCTCCTCCGCCAATGGCGTCGTAGTCCTTGACATAGGGGACGTTCACGCTACGTTCCGAGACTATAAATGCGCCAGGACCATCGACCTGAATGTCCACGTCAAGAATCCGCTCGACTTTGAAAGGGATTGGAATGTTCGAATACTCCGCCGGGACCGTGTTTGGATCCTCAATGACTTCGATTTTGATTTCGAGAATATCGTCTGCCATTCAGATTTACTCCATCGGCTACAAGCGCAACGAGTATCACTCGCGGCTGCGGCGTAACAAGGGTGAACGGGCGCTCAAAGGCCGAGCAACTGGGCGCGCGGGCGACTGCCGGTCCGTTCATGGCCGAGCCCGTCGTCGTCGAAGAGTAAAGCATTAGCACCTCGCTGAGCTGAATGAGCCCCTCCTGCGCGCCCGATCTATCGGGGCACGCAGTCGACCGAGGCAAGGAGTCGGAAGAGCATGCTGCGGCGCCCCGGCTCACCTCCAGCCAAGGCGATAGCCCCTTCAAGTGGCGATCTGTCCGCACGCTGATAGACGCTTCAAGCGGCCTTCCGTCACGTGGCCGCCTCCATCCGCAGAGCCTTCCGCAGAGATCCATTCTCTGTGGGGCGTACTTCACCCTGCGCGCGAGGCGCGCGCAAGTCGAAAACAAGGCAAAGGCGCAAGC
>JANXPQ010000292.1 GCA_025357235.1 Betaproteobacteria bacterium | reverse complement strand
CGATCGCGTGGTCACCGGCGCGGTGGTGGATTTCGTGCTGGTGCGCTGGCCCGGCGGCCCCAGGTTGCTCGATCCCTGGCCGGCCTTCAACCTCGCGGATTCCTGCATTACTGTCGGTGCCGCATTGTTGATCTGGGATAGTTTGCGTCGCTCCCGTGTCAATTCGCGGCCGGGAGGTTTGAAGGAGTAAAGCCATGCCGAACTGGATGAAGATGATTGAAGCCAAGATTGCCCTGGCCAAACGCGGTGCGAAGCTATCGAAGGCCGGCGACAATCCCCGTATTCCGCCGGGACAGAAGGAGGTGCATGACTTCCCCGTTCTGGATCTCGGTCTGGAACCCGAGGTTTCGCCGTCCACCTGGAATCTGCGCGTATTCGGGTTGGTCGAGGAAGAACTCGACTACAACTGGAAGACGTTCAACGATTTGCCGCAAATCGGCCTGACCACCGATTTTCATTGCGTCACGCGCTGGTCGCAGCTCGATATGAACTGGCGCGGCGTGCCGGCGCGGGAAATCATCATGCGCGCCCGGCCGCTGGAGAAAGCGGGATTCGTGACTCTGCATAGTGCCGACGAGTACACCACCAACCTGCCGCTCGACGCGCTGCTTGATGATGACGTGATCCTGGCGCACAGTGTGTTCGGCAAGCCGCTGGCGCCCGAACACGGTGGCCCCGTCCGGCTGATCGTGCCCAAGCGTTATGCCTGGAAAAGCGCCAAATGGCTGACCGGCATCGAATTCCACGAGGAAGACCAGCCCGGATTCTGGGAAGTGCGCGGCTACCACAACGAAGCCGATCCCTGGAAAGAAGAGCGCTTTTCGCACGGCAACCTGTGAGACGTACCTCGCGGCGTATAATTCCGGCGTAAATTCACCTGCCCAAAACATGGAAGTCCTGCTCGCCAATCCCCGCGGTTTTTGCGCCGGTGTAGACCGTGCAATCGAAATCGTCGAGCGCGCGCTCAAGCTGCACGGCGCGCCGATCTATGTGCGTCACGAGGTCGTTCACAATAAATATGTGGTGGACGATCTTCGCGCCAAAGGGGCGGTGTTCGTGGAGGATCTGGCCGAGATACCGGAAGGCGCGACGGTGGTATTCAGCGCGCATGGCGTTTCGCAGACGGTGCGTCGCGACGCCGAAGCGCGAAAGCTGAACGTATTCGACGCCACCTGCCCGCTGGTAACGAAAGTGCACGTCGAAGTCGCCAAGATGCATGGGGGCAAACGCGAAATCGTGATGATCGGCCACGCCGGCCACCCGGAAGTGGAAGGCACCATGGGTCAGATAGATGACGCGAGCCAGGTCGGCGTCGGCATGTACCTGGTGGAATCCATCCGGGATGTCGAACGCCTCGAGGTCAAGGATCCGGACAACCTGGCGTTCGTGACGCAGACTACATTGTCGGTGGACGATGCACGTTCCATTACCGAAGCGCTCAGGCGCCGCTTCCCTTCCATTCTCGGACCCAAGAAAGACGATATCTGCTATGCCACCCAGAACCGCCAGGATGCGGTCAAGGCGCTGGCAAAGTATTGCGATGTGCTGATCGTCGTCGGTTCGCCGAACAGTTCGAACTCCAACCGGCTGCGCGAGGTCGCGTCCAATCTGGGGGTGCCTTCCTACATGCTGGATAATGCCGTCGACCTGAAACCCGAATGGGTGGAGGGTAAAAAAGTGGTGGGCGTCACAGCGGGGGCATCCGCGCCGGAAGTGCTGGTACAAGCGGTTATCGCCCGGCTTAATTCCCTGGGCGCCGGATCGGTCCGGGAACTCGATGGCATCCCGGAGAGGGTTACGTTTCCATTGCCCAAAGCGCTGGCTGGATAGCCGGTCGCTGCTCAAAAAAGACGGCTCGCAATTGCGAGCCGTCTTTTACCATTACTGTTGTTTGTCTTTCTTATTGTAACTCTCGGAAGGAACTCCGACGGCCGGTCGGGCTCGGCGTCGAGAACGGTGGCGCCAGATTGGGGTACTTGTTGTCTGACGTGGTCACAATCGCCACTGTCTTGTCGTTGGGCAGACGCACGATACTGATACCGACGACCAGTGAATTTCCGACCAGCACGCCGGCGAGCGTGTTGCCCGAGGACTGGATATAGCCACCGGTCTTGTAGTCCAGGAAATTCAGGAACGACGTTCCGCCCGAAGTGCAGGCGCTGGTGGCTGGAATGTTAGAGCCCACGATCAGCGTACCGAGTTGCAGCTTCGGATCGACGTTGACCCGCTCTCCGCTGTCAGGAAGATCTGCCCTCCATCCATTTTGCGTCGTAAAGTCGACCGCATTCGAGGTCGCCGTGCGGGTTCCAGCACCAGTTCCGGTCGTAGTATCCGTAAGCGTCTGCGCCACAACCGTGCCGCCGCGTGTGTTGATTGGCGTGGCTGGCGCAGTACCGTTGGTTGCGTCCTTGACGCCGTAGATGGTCTGTACCTGGGTCGATGGCAGATCGCTGGTACCGAGATAGCGCCCTGTTCCTACGTAGACGACCGGCACAGTATTAACGCTCCCCAATTCCGGCTTCGTTGTCACGGGTTGCGCCACGCCCAGCGGGTCCGTGTACCGGGCAATTGCGTATGCGGTGCCGGCATCCAGGTTGAAACGCCACATATAGCCCTGCAGATCGCCACCATAAACCCTCAGCGTCGTATTGTTGACAGTAGTATCGTCGACCCAGTTGTTGATCCGTGCCAGGCCGAGCGGTGTGGTGGTGCTGCCCGGGCTCAGGAACTGGGAGGCGTTAGCCGCCTGGATCTTCTTCAGAATCACTCCCGTCATGGGATCCAGCACATAGACATAGCCCTTCCCGTCTCCCGGGTTGACATTGTTATAGCCTGACGTCACGACGACGACCCAACTGCCATTTCCCAGCTTCGTGATGACCGGGTTGCCGTAGGACAAGCCAAGATCGCAATCGGTCTTGTCGACCCCCAAGGTCACGGCGACCGGGCAGCTCGCCGTGGCCTTGACGCTGAATTCCCACAGCCCGACGGGATTCGCCGGATCCGTGACGTCGAGAGCGTAGTAGCCACGTCCGCCGGCATCCAGACCGCCGACCAGAATGGTTTTCCATTTTGCGGCGACAGGATCGTAGACGTCTCCGACAGTCGGCGAGCCATCCACATAGAATTGGTGGACGTTGGCGTAGTTCTTGTCCGCCAGGCGATACAGATTCGGGATCAGAATGTTGGGGACGAATGCCCAGCGCTCCGCCCCGGTAAGGCCGTCGAAAGCGTGCAGCATCCCGTCGTTGGCTGCGACGTACACGTTCGCCGTGCGGGGACCGCTGAAAATTCCGGTACAGCCCGTACCGCCGGTGTTGATGCAGTCCTTGAAGTTGGCTCCGGCTGGCGACGCAAATCCGGCATCGGCGTAATTGGCCGAAATCTGCTTCACGTACACCGGTGCGCCGTCGACTACGTCGCCCAGGACGTGCTGCCGGTCGCGATAGAGCTGGTTCCCGGCAGCGACAGAGGCCTGGCTTTCATAGGAGCTGTCGCCGCGAAGGAAGCTGACCAGGTTTGTTCCCGCTGCCACCGCCTGCTGTGCCGCGTTGAGGCTGCCCCACTGGCTCAATGCCGCGCCACCCGTACCGATCCACGCCGCATTGAAGTAGGCCTGCTCGGTCGCGGTGAGGTTCGCCCACGTGAAGTCCTGCAGGTTGTTGGTGCCGCTGGTATTGAAGCGCTTGATGACGCGGTTGTTGCCTCCCGGCGTTGTGGCATTCGTCAGCGTATCGAGCTGGGTTTGCGCACTCCAGATGGCTGTCGCGCTGACTGCACCGGTGTTCAGGTCGATGGTGCGCGCCTCCACGTCTCCGTTCCAGCGCACGGTTTCGTAGCTCGCGACATACGCGAAGTTGTCGCCGGCAACGGGCTCGAGGTTACTGGTTGCTGCCGCAGCGGCCGAGCCACTCGTTGCCGAAACGCCGGCCAGCGCGTTCGACAGCCCGGTCACGAGCTGGGCCGGATCCCGGGCACTGAAGTAGAGGCCCCGGCCGTTCACTGCCGCGTGCCACAAATCGTCCACGGCAGAAACCGTATCGGCAACCGGCTGCGGCCAGTTCTTCGATCCGTTAATGATCGCGAGGAAATCCCCGGTCGGGTTGGTGCGATAGTCCGAAGCGTACGTCAGCGTGCCGTCTACACCCAATCCGAGCGTGAAGGTGGTCATATGCTGCCAGCTTGCGCTGTCGTTTTGCGGATCGGTGCCGGGCTGTCCCGGGACGTTGTTGGTGGTGCCCACGTCG
>JANXPQ010000253.1 GCA_025357235.1 Betaproteobacteria bacterium | reverse complement strand
GAGCAGATCGATTGCTCTTCGTATACTTCACAGCATTGTCGATCTTTTCCAGGGCTCGTTTCGGAATTGTTATGTTGATGCGTTCCGCGGGACCGAGAAGGTCTCCGACATCGACATCAACGAGCGCCCAGACTCCAGCTCGATAATCCTTATTGACAATATGCGTTTCGACAGTACCGCCGGCGGGAATATCGCCACCATCCTGAGTTACCAACTCGAGATGAGCGAAGATCGCTTCGCGTACATTCTCGATCGCCTCATCGAGTGAATCGCCGGCAGAAAAACATCCCGGAATATCGGGAACGATTACGCCGTAGGCGGAGTCCTTTTCGTGATGAATAACGACTGGATATCGCATGATGTGATTCCTCTACTGTGCTTCTGATTGTCCTACTAACTGGTCCCTACTATCTGGGTGCTTCAAAGTTTGTTGCTTATTTCAGTCCAGCGTCCTTCAAAATCGCGTCGACGGTGCCCGATGGCAAATCCTTCTTCGGATGGGGAACAGTGATCACGAGGGGGTAACCCACCTTCTTGAACTGGTGATGGCTGCCCTTCACCCGAACTTCCTTCCAGCCGTTTTTCTCGAGGATTTTGATTAGCTCGGCGCTTTTCATGGTGTGTATAATACACACTTCTACGCTATATGGCAAATTGGAGGAGAAGGGCGCACGTAGTTGGAGAGGGACACGTCCATGCGTGAGAATGTACGCGCCCAATTACGGGTCATCGTCAAGCGCATCCTGAGAAAATACAGCTATCCGGTGGACAAACAGGAGAAGGCGACACAGACGATGCTCGAGCAAGTTGCGCCTTTCGCGCGTGAGGGGGGGGCGATGCATTACTCACGGATTTTTTCCGAGCCCGGAGATCATAGATGTCGCGAGTATTTATTTCGTATGCCCACGCCGATGAAGGGTTGAGGCAAGAGCTCGACAAGCATCTGGCGAGTCTCAGGCATCAGGGAATTATTGAGGTCTGGCACGACCGCCGAATTTCGGCAGGTCAGAACTGGAAAGATGAAATCGATAGAAATCTGGAAACCGCGGATATTGTCCTGTTACTGATAAGTTCAGACTTTATTGCTTCCGACTATTGCTACAAGCAGGAAATGCACGAAGCCTTGCGCCGCCATGAGGCCGGCGAAGCGGTTGTCATTCCCGTGATCCTTCGTCCGTGCGAATGGCACGATCTGCCTTTCGGAAAGTTACAGGCCGTTACCCGGGACGGTCGAGCGATCACCAAATTTGTGTCCTTCGATGAAGGATTTCTGGAGGTGGTTCAATCCATCAAGGCGGCGGCGAAAAAAATAACTTCGGGCGAAGGCGTTCGAGCTGCGGCGCCCGCAAATGAACGCTCCGTCAATCGCATTACCGGTCCCGAAAGAGACGCCCCAGTCTCGTCTCCGCGATCTGGCAATCTTTCGATCCGGAAGACGTTTTCCGATCACGATAAAGACACGTTTCGTCTGGAGGCGATCGCATATCTCGCGCAGTTTTTCGAAAACTCACTGACAGAGCTACAAGCGCGAAACGCGGAGCTGAAGACGCAATTTCGCCAGAGAGACGCGAACAGCTTCGAGGCCACTATTTACAGAGAAGGCAGGCAAGCGGCCAAATGCGGAATCTGGCTGAGCGATTCCCGGCACTTCGGCGAGATCGGGTACAGCAATTCCGGATTGGGCAGTGGAAACAGCTTCAATGAAAGCCTGTCCGTTGCTGATGACGGCCAAGTGCTCGGACTTAAACCTAGGGAATGGCGCGTTTTGGAGCGGCGGAGAAGAGTCTCCTTACGCTGGAAGGTGCCGCGGAATATCTGTGGGAAGTCTTTATCGAACCCCTGCGGCACTAGCGATGCGATGTTGACCGCAATTTTCGGCGCGCACTCTATGCCGCAGCGTTGCCGAATCTGGGGGTAGTCCAACAAAGATTCTTGGTCCGCTCGGACCTCCGAGTTGTCCGTCGCTGCTTGTCGTGTAGACCGAGAAAATTCGAGAGATTTTTGGAAAGCCGGGGAGCCCCCAGACGCTGTGTCATAGCAAAAATCGCCATCGATATATTTCAATGGTTTAGCGTGTCGTTCGCGTTATTTCTATGACACACTTTCCGAACAATAAGACGATGATTCTATTCGGAAAAGCTCTGGTGGGCGGTACTGGGATCGAACCAGTGGCCCCTGCCGTATGAAAGCACGAAAACAGGGTTTCGAGGTCCGCTGAAGTCTACGTTAATTTACTGTTTGTATTGTAAACATCCTTAAATCTGCTCATTGTCGTCCACGACTATCCATGCTAGCGTAACTCCATACTTCTTCCATATTTTGGAGGTGGGCATGGCCGTGCATCTTGATCGCGTCGAAGCTCGGGCGAAGCTTGCGCCGCGGCGCGAACCGTATTGGCACCGCCTGGCCAAAAGTCGTTATCTCGGTTTCCGGCGCATGTCCAAGGGAGCGTACGGGACGTGGCTCGTCCGGGTCTACGACGGCCAGAAGTTTCATCAGAAGCCCCTCGGTGAATTGGCCACACCGTTGGAGAAAGACCGGTTCGATGTGGCGAAGGCGGCGGCTGAGGAATGGTTCGCACATTTGGGTCTGGGGGGTTCCGTTAAATCAGCCACCGTCGAGGAAGCTTGTCGAGCCTACGTCGAAGAACTGAAGATCGAGAACTCCGAAGCCGCCTCTGTCGATGCGGCCGGGCGGTTTCGCCGATTGGTCTACGGCGACCCGATCGCCAAGATTGAACTGCCCAAGCTCACGGCCACCCAGATGGCCGGCTGGAAGAAGCGGGTCCTCGCCCGAGGCGGCAGCCGCGGGTCCTACAACCGCAACGCCACCGCCCTTCGCGCTGCGTTGAATCTGGCTCTCAAGCGTCGGGTGGTCTCCTCCGACCATGCCTGGGTAGACGAACTGGCCCCGTTCGAGAACGCCGATGGACGGCGTGAGCTTTATCTGCCGTTGCGCAGCCGCAGGAAACTGGTCGGCAATGCCGCCAAGGAGGCGCAATCCTTGGTCCGCGCCTTTGCCCAGAGTTGCAAAGAAGCGGTTGTGTGTCGCCAGGCGCCGTGCCAGCTTCCAAACCCGCTCGATGGGGGCCAGTTGCGGACTGTATGGCGGCAGGAACAGCAAGCTGAGCACTTTGCGATATCGCCGTAGCAAAGGCGC
>JANXPQ010000237.1 GCA_025357235.1 Betaproteobacteria bacterium | reverse complement strand
CACCGAAATCAAGATCGGCAGCACCAACCCGTACAGCGGACCGGCCTCTGCATACGGCACCATCGGCCGAGCGGAAGCCGCGTACTTCAAGATGATCAACGACCAGGGCGGGGTGAACGGCCGCAAGATCAACTTCATCAGTCTGGACGATGGCTACAGTCCGCCGCGCACGGTGGAGCAGGTGCGCAAGCTGGTCGAGCAGGAACAGGTGCTCTTCCTCGCGGGCACGCTGGGAACGCCGCCCAATTCGGCGATCCACAAGTACGTCAACGCCAAGGGCGTGCCGCATATCTTCCTCAACACCGGCGCCACCAAGTGGGGAGACCCAAAGAACTTTCCGTGGACGATGGGTTTCAACATCAACTACCAGGCCGAAGGCCACATCTACGCGCAATACATTCTCGACAACAAACCTGACGCCAAAATCGCGATCCTGTTCCAGAACGACGACTACGGCAAAGACTACGTCAAGGGATTGAAGGACGGACTCGGCGACAAGGCCGCCAGGATGGTGGTTGCCGAAGCCAGCTACGAAGTGACCGATCCCACGATCGACTCGCAGATCGTCACGCTCCAGGCCTCGGGTGCGGATACGTTCTACAACGTCACTACGCCCAAGTTCGCGGCGCAGGCGATCCGCAAGGTGTACGATATTGGCTGGAGGCCTGTGCACATCCTGAACAACGTCTCCATTTCCGTAGGATCGGTGCTCACGCCGGCGGGCCTGGACAAATCGGTGGGGCTGATCACGGCTGCGTACCTGAAGGATCCGGTAGACCCGCAATGGAAGGACGACGCGGATTTCAAGGCCTATGCCGCGTGGTTCAAGAAGTACTTCCCCGAAGGCGATATTCGCGACGGCTTCAACGTCAACGGATACGTCATTGCGGAAGGCGTGGTCCATGTGCTCAAGAGCTGCGGTGACGACCTGAGTCGGGAGAACGTCATGAAGCAGATGGCGAGCATCAAGGACCTGCAGATGCCCATGATGCTGCCGGGCATCAAATGGAACACCAGCGCAACCGACTTCTTCCTGATCGAATCGGCGCAGCTCGCGCGCTTCGATGGCAAGGAGTGGTTGCGGTTCGGCAAGATCATCGGGCGCTAGCGTCGCTGCGGGGCAAACCGGGCACCGGGAACCTCGCTGCCGTCGCGGCTCATCCAGGGGGAGGGGCATGTCACGTTGTTTCCGGGCGTTTGTGGTGTTGACCGTGTTGGCTGCGGTACCGTTGAGCAGTCAGGCGGAGAAGAAATACGGACCGGGCGTAACCGACACCGAGATCAAGATCGGCCAGACCATGCCTTACAGCGGCCCGCTGTCCGCGTTCGGCACCATCGGCCGGGCGCAGACGGCCTATTTCGAGATGATCAATTCGAAAGGCGGCGTCAATGGCCGCAAGGTCACGTTGCTGTCGCTGGACGACGGATACAGTCCGCCGAAGACCATCGAACAGACACGCAAGCTGGTGGAGTCCGATGAAGTCTTGCTGTTGTTCAGCTCCTTCGGCACGCCGCCGAATACGGCGGCGATGAAGTATCTGAACGCGAAAGGCGTGCCACAGTTGTTCATTGCGGCGACCGGCATGAAGTGGGGGGATCCGAAAAACTTTCCCTGGACCATGGCGTTCCTGCCGAGCCAGAAGACCGGCACGGCGGGTTACGTTCAATACCTGCTGAAGAACCGGCCCGACGCAAAGATCGCGGTACTCAACCAGAACGACGACTTCGGCAAGGACTATGTCAGGGCCTTGCGGGAACACCTGGGCGCCAAGGCCGACAAGATGATCGTTGCCGAAGCCACCTACGAATCGACCGACCCCGGCGTGGATTCGCAGATCGCGACGTTGAAGGGTTCCGGAGCGGATACCTTCTTCAGCTTCGCCTCGCCGAAGTTTGCCGCCCAGTCCATTCGCAAAGCCTACGACATCGGCTGGAAGCCGCTTTTTTTCATCCCCTATAGCGCGCAGTCGGTTACCGCCGTGTTGCAGCCAGCCGGCCTCGACAAGTCCGTGGGCGTGATCTCGTCGGCCTACGTGAAAGATCCGACCGATCCGCAATGGAAGAACGATGCAGCGACGAAGGAATGGCTGGCGTGGATGAAGCAATACTATCCGGAAGGCGATGTCGCGGAAATTTACAACGTCTACGCCTATACCAACGCGCAATTGCTGATCCAGGTGCTGAAGCAGTGCGGCGACAATCTCACGCGCGAGAATGTGATGAGGCAGGCCGCGAATCTGAAGAGCTTCGAACTGCCCATGCTCTTGCCCGGCGTGCGGATCAATACCGGCGCAAACGACTATGACCCGATCAAGCAGTTGCAGCTGATGCGCTTCGACGGCAGGCAGTGGGTGAGGTTCGGCGAGATTACAGGCCCCTGAGCGGGGTTACAGGACCGCGGCGCCCGCCCGGGCGACGATGCCGTCCTGGAACGACTGCATTCCCGACACGCCGATCGCGCCGACGAACTGGCCGTCCTTGACGAGCGGCACGCCGCCCTCGAGGGGCACGGCGCCGGGCAGAGCCATCATGACGATGCGACCTTCGGCGACATTGTCTTCGATCGCCTTCGTGGGCCGTTTGAGCAGGATGGCAGCCCGTCCTTTTTCTTCGGCAATCCGGCTCGAGCCCTTTTGCGTTCCGTCCATGCGTTCCAGATACATGAGATGGCCGCCGTCATCCAGGATGGCGATCACCACGGGCCAGCCGTTGCGGTCGGCTTCGTTGCGGGCCGCCGCCGCTATGCGCTTGGCGTCATCGAGGGCGAGAATGGTTTGCTGCAGCATCGGCGTGTCTCCGGTCAGTGCACCGTGTCGAAAAGATTCTTGTGGATGCGGCCGTCCTTCATGACGAGCTTGATGTTGTCCGCGGTCTGCAGCAGCCGGACATCATCCTGGGGTTCGCCGGCCACGACCACCAGGTCGGCCAGGAAACCTTCGGCAATCTCGCCTGCCTGGCCTTCCAGCATCATCGCCGCGGCTCCGGTTCTGGTGGCGGCAACCAGCGCCTGCGCGTCCGAATAACCGAAGAAGCGTACGAAATGCTCGAGGTCGCGGGCGTTGGTGCCATGCGGCGTCCACGGGAAGCCGTAGTCCCCGCCCACGAGCACGCGAACGCCGCGCTTGCGCAACTCGGCGAAGACGCGCTGCGCGCACTCGAACTGGTGGACCACGCCGGTTGCCCTGGCGCCGTCGTACGTGATGCCCCAGGCTTCGGCCTCGTACATGAGGTTGTGCAGAAGCCCGATTGCGGGTGCCACGAAAATCCGGTCACGCGCCGCTTCCAGCAGGTCCAGGCATTCCTCGTCGGCGTATTCGCAGTGATAGAGGATGTCGATGCCGTGCTTGAGCGCGAGCTTGATCGAGGCCGCGGCCCGCACATGCGCCGCTATGCGCTTGCCGTGCGCATGCGCGGTCACCGCCGCCGTGCGAATTTCGTCCTCGGTCATGACATTCTGGTCGGAACGCGAGTTCGGGATGGTCTGGTTTCCCGAGATGTTCAGCTTGAGCGTGTCCACGCCTTCGCGAATCAGGAGCCGGCAGGTTCGCGACATTTCATCCACGCCATCCACGATCATGGCGATGGACTCGCGATGAATGTGCATGCGGCGTTCGTCGCCGAGGTTGCCGGTGTTGGTGAGTTCGGGGCCGGCCGCCAGCATCCGCGGTCCGGGAAGGTGTCCCGCGTTGATTTCGTTGCGGACGACGACGTCGATGCGCGGCTTGGCCGATCCTCCGCTCAGGCAGGACGTGAAGCCTGCCTCGAGGACAACCCGCGCATGTTGCATGGTCCGCAGCGTATGTTCTTCGGGAGGCACGTCGCCGGTATCGGCAATATTCGCCTTGTGCAGGAATGGCAGGTGGGCGTGCCCGTCGACCAGGCCGGGAATGATGGTATGCCCCGGGATGTCGAGGCTAAGTGCGGCCTGCCGGCCGCGCGTGCCGGGCGGCTGCACTTGCGCAATGCGGTTGCCCGTGACGAACACGTCCGCCACGAAGGCTGGCTTGCCGCTGCCATCCCAGATTTTGCCACCCCGCAATAAAACCGATTCCATCGTCCCTCCGCTTGTCCCGCAAGGCAAAAATTGTAACCCCGCCGGCGCGCACGGGTGTGAAGATACCGCGTCCCGCAAACGAAGAGGCCGTCATCGTGCGGGTTATACTGCATGCCGCTCTCAAAAAAAGATAACGGAGGCACCATGGAAGGCAAGTTCCTGCAAGGCAAAGTTGCGGTTATCACCGGCGCGAGCCGCGGACTGGGCAGGGCAATGGCGCTGGCGCTGGGCGAGTCGGGCGCAAGGCTGGCTCTGGTCGGCCGCAATCGAGACAAACTCGCGGAGACGCGCAAACTGGCCGCGGAAATCGGCGCGGAAAGCGAAATCTTCGTGACCGACGTGCGCGACGAAACCCAGGTCGGCAAACTCGAAAAGGACGTCATTGCGCGCTTTGGCGGCACGCATATTCTCATCAACAATGCGGGCACCGCAATACGCAAGAACGTCGCCGATTTTTCCCTCGATGAATGGAAGCTGGTGACGGACACCAACCTGACGGGGGTGTTTCTGGTGTCGCGCGCGTTCATTCCGCACATGAAGAAGGCCAAATGGGGCCGCATCATCAACATGACCTCGGTCATGGCGCACATCGGCAGCGCCGGCCGCGGGGCCTATTGCGCCTCCAAGGCCGGACTGCTGGGCCTGACCAAATGCCTGGCGCTGGAACTCGTCGGCGACGGCATCACGGTGGTGGCGATCAGCCCCGGTTTCTACGAAACCGACCTGACTGCGCCGTTACGCGCCGATGCGCAAAAGAATGCCGCATTGATGGCGGCGACGCCGGCGGCGCGCTGGGGCAGGCCCGAAGAAATCGGCGCGCTGGCACGTTACATCTGCACTGATGCGACCTCGTTCATGACCGGCACCGACATCCTGATGGATGGTGGGTGGGTGGCGCAGTAGGCCTGAAGGGCCGTGCCCTCTCCGAGGATACCGGTCTTCAACCATAACTATCGTGACTGTCGTGACTCGTAAAAACAGGCATCAAGAATCGCTCTTACGGCAGTCACGACAGTCACGCAGTCACGTCAATTCAATCCTCCATGAAGGATTGAATTGAAAGTCGTCGTTCTCGGTGCCGGCGTGATCGGCGTGA